>NZ_JACEGK010000602.1:0-4486 GCF_056859195.1 Streptomyces sp. NH27 | reverse complement strand
CCCCAGCCCCGCCCCATCCGATCCGCTCCTATGACAGCGGTGTGCTGTCCGAGCGCCACGTGGTGAGACGAGGGTGCCCCGGCAGTTCGGCGCGGCCGGTGGCCCACAACAGGGTGAGCCAGGGATCCGCGCCGCCCGGAGCCTCTGGAAACAGACGGGCGAGCACCCGCGAGCAGAGAGCGGCGGGCGGGGTCCAGGCAAGCCCGAAGCCTTCGGGGTTCGACACGCTAGCGGAGGGCCGTGCCGTTCGAGTTGACGAACTGCCAGGTGATGCCGGTGACGACGCCGGTGCCGGTCGGGGCGAACTCGGTGAACGCCGGTTCGCTCAGGTCGATGTGGGTTGCGTCGCAGCTCGGGCACTTGTCCATCACCGGGACGGTGAGGGTCTGGCCGTTGTAGGTGACCTGGACCGAGATCCCGTCGCACAGCGGGTCGTTGTTCGGGTTGGCGGCGGTCCACCACTGGTAGGACACGGCGACCAGGTATTGCGTGGACGCGTCGATGGGGGTGCCGCAGGCGCCGTAGCCGGCGTCGTCGTAGTACGTCATCTCGCCGCTCATGGGCTGGCCGATCGGCACGTCGGCCGCGGCCGGGCCGTTGGCGAGCAGCACCAGCGCCGAGGCGCCTGCCGCGCCGCCGATCCAGCGGCCGATACGTCGCGCGATGCGCAATGTCCTTCTCCTGTCCGTCTGTTCAGCGGGTGAGGACTGAGCAAGGGTTCCGGGCAAGGTGCTCCGTGCGGACGTTCCGTGCGCCTGCGCAGCGAGTACGGCAGCGCCGCGCATCTCTGACGGTACGCGAACAATTGGTGCGTGGGTACGGGGCAGCCGGGGCGCACAAACGGCGCCGTAGGCACCCGGGTGTGCCGCGGTGGTGGAGCCGCTCCGGGCGGGAGCGGCAGCGGGAGGCGAGCGTTCTCACCGTGTCGGCTCCTCGGTGCCGTCCAAGCCGCGTGACCTGTGCTCTTCCAGCGACGTGCGCAGGAACGTCAGGGATTCGGTGGGGGTGAGGGCGGTGTCGCGGAGGAGGTCGTACGCCAGGCGCAGCCGTTCGACGTCCTCGGGATCCTCGACGAGGTGGCCGCTCCAACTGCTCTGCGTATAGGCGACGGTGTGGCCGTCGCGAAACGAGATCAGCTCCAGACAACTGCGGATGTGGCGCGGGCCGGTGCCGAACGGGACGACGTGCAGCGACACATCGGGCTGCTCCGCCATCTCGATGAGGTGTTCCAGTTGCGCGGTCCATGTCTGGGGGTCGCGGGCTTTGCGCCGCAGTACGGCCTCGTCGATCAGCGCGCGGTAGTGCACGGGGTTCGGGCCGGTGAGGCGGTCCTGGCGCTTGAGCCGCGCGGCGACTTGGGCGCCCAACTGCTCGATGCTGTGCGGGCGGGCGGTCCGCAATTGTTCCTCGGCGTACGCGCGGGTCTGGAGCAGGTAGGGGACGGCACTGACCGCGTACTCCTGCACGCTCACCGCGTCCGCCTCCAGCGGGGCCGGTCCGAGGAACGGGCGGTCCTTCGCCTCCCGTTTCGCCAGGTGCCACAGCTTCACCAGCAGCGTCCGGTCCCGTACACCTTGTCCAGCGCCGTGGCCGCCTCCAGGGTCCCGAGCCGCTGCCCCCGCTCCAGCCGGTGCAGGTACGACTGCTCATAGAGGCACAACCCCGCGAGCTCCATCAGCGTCATCCCTGCTTGCTGTCGCCGGTAGGCGAGTTCGCTCGCGTACACCTCCCGTGCCGACAGCCACTCCCAGTCGATCCTGTCCCGGCTGCTGTTCTTGCTGCTGTCCATCATGGATTCCTTCTCCTGCGGTGTCGGTTGTGGTGGTGTGCACGCCTCGGGTACGGCATTTCGCGTGGTCCCTGCCCGGTCGGCAATGAGGACGGTCTTCCCATGCCGAAATCACCTGGTGGTGCGGCCGGTTGGGATCCCGGCCCGGTCTCCGGACGGGGTTTCGCGGTAGCCGTGGGCCCTGGGGCGCGGCGCCGGGGTCTCGGCGGTCCGGGTGCGCTGAGGTGTCACCGGCTCGCCGCCAGCCGATAGCGGGCCCATACCGCCGTGCCGTATGAGGGGCCGGCTTCCACCGCGCGGTGCCCCCACTCCTCGGCCAGTGCCTCCACGAGGAGCAGACCCCGGCCACGCTCGGAACCCTTGCTGGCAGGCACGGTCTCCGGAAGCGGCACGTAGGGAGTGCTGTCCGCCACCGTCACCACCAAGCCGCCCGCCCGCAAAGCCAGGCCCACGATCACCCGGCCAGTGGTGCCGTGCAGCACCGGGTTCGTCACCAACTCGCCGATCACCAATGCCAGATCATCGAGTGCCGTGCCGCTCACCCCCCAATCCGCGAGGAGGAGTCTCGCGGCCGCGCGGGCCAGCGACGGAGCCTCCAGGGTCCGCGCGATGTCCAACTCCGCGGACGCGGTCGCCGGTGCGTGCTGGGCCCGCTCTTCGGTTGCGGCGGCACGGTGGTGGGGCTGTGGGTGAAATCGTCCGGCGGGCAACGCTCGCATGGCCGGTCTCCTCGGTGCGCGACCTTCGGGCCGCACGTAGTGCGCGGTCAGATGTCGGTGGAGGGAGCGACTGCCACCACGTAGGCGGCGCACGAGGGAACCAGGCACAGGGCTGAGGACATGCGCAAACTCCACCCGCTCAGGCGGCCGTTGATCACCCAACGGCGAACGGTCCGCTACACCGAGTATCGAATGGCCACTAGAGCGACCCTGGCGCACTTGTAGCGCAAGTGCGCAGCAAAAAATTTGCGATCGCTCGATGATCGGTCCCCTCGGCCAGATTGGTGCGCCCATGTGTGCAGCCCGTCCACGTGATACGGCAGACTGGCGGGAAGCAAGTGCGCGGCCAAGTGCGCGGAGAGGAGGGCGACGGCGCGTGACACCACGTCCCACCGGACCGACGGTGAACCGCCGGAACCTCGGCGCGGAGCTGCGGCGGCTCAGAGGGTCTGCCGGCCTGAAAATCGAGGATGTCGCGAAGCACCTGGGGTGCTCGGCGACTCGGATCAGCCGCCTCGAATCCGCCCATCCCAGTGCGGCTCTGAAGGCCGATGACATTCGCCGTATGGGCGCTCTGTTCGAGATCACCGACGTGCAGATCGAGATGTTGCTCGACATGCTCAGCACCAGCCAGCAACTCGGCTGGTGGGAGGCGTATGACGACGTCATGCCCAGCGGGTTGGGCGTGCTGGTCGGTCTGGAGACGGATGCGCAGGCCGAACGGGCGTGGGAGCCGCTGCTGGTGCACGGGCTCCTACAGACCCCCGACTACGCCCGCGCGATCCTGTCCGGATGGGGCAGCCACAAGCCCGGAGACATCGCCGACCTGGTCGAGGTTCGTCAGCGGCGGCAGGAGTCGCTGACCCGTGATGACAACCCGCTGGAACTGTGGGTCGTTCTGGACGAGAGCGCCGTCAGGCGCCCGATCGGCGGACCCGACGTCATGCGCGCTCAGGTTGCTCACCTGATCGAGATGTCCGTGCGGCCGAACGTGCACCTCCAACTCCTCCCCACCGCGAAGGGCGCGCATCCGGGCCTTGGCGGCTCGCTCGCGATTCTGGAATTCGCCGAGGACCAGCCGGTTGTCTACCTGGAGACGACCGCGGGGAACCTCTACCTCGAAAAGCGGCCCGACGTGCGCAAGTTCACGCGCATGTACCAAACGCTGGGAGCCATGGCCCTCCCGTTCGATGACACGACAGCGCTGCTCAAGCGCGTTGCAAAGGAGTTGTGATGGACAGCACCACCGAGCGACAGACGCCGGACCTCACCAACGCGCAGTGGTTCAAGGCGACAGCCTCCGGCGGCAATGGCGGCTGCCTCGAAGCGGCGTTCCTCCCCGACGGGCAGGTCGCCCTCCGCGACAACGAGGACCTCGACAATCCCCCCTTTGTCGTGTCGGCCTTCGTCTGGGCCTGCTTCATCGACGGCGCCCAGAAGGGCGAGTTCACCCCGCCACGCGCGTAGTACTCCAGCTGTAGTTCACGATCTTGCTGGTGGGGGCCGGTACGGGCATGGGTACGGCCACCGTTGATCATTAGGTAATCCATCGTGGGTGGTGGGCGGAACCCGTGCACCACCCACGACGGCTGATACGAAGGTCGGTCACCAGCTGATGGTCAGGCGGGTGTCAGGTCGGGTGATGCGGGCGCCTGGGGTGAGTTGGTCGTCGGGTGTTGCCACGGGGTACGCGGTGATGACCGGTTGGGCGGGACGCTCTTCGCTCCAGCGGCTCAGGAGTTCGATCGCCTGGGAGTTGACTTTGGTGCTGTCCGGGCCGTGGGTGGTGAGGCCCAGTTCGTCGGTGTCGTGGTTCGTCGGTCGGGTGGTGAGGTAGGCGAGGGTGGCGCCGTCGTACAGGGTCGCTCCGGCCCAGCGGATGGCGGGGGCGGCCAGGCCGAGGGCGTGGGCGGCGGGGCCGATGGACAGGCGGCCGAAGCTGAGGTCGCTGTCGATGGTGGCGAGCCAGAGGTCGAGG
>NZ_JACEGK010000601.1:0-4487 GCF_056859195.1 Streptomyces sp. NH27 | reverse complement strand
GGCATGTCCTGGGGCCGGCCGCTCGGCCGCTGCGGCCAGGCCCCGGCGCCTGCACCGCTGCCGGCCGCCGGGTCGGGCACCGGCACGCGCTGCACGATCTCGGCCACCACCTGCTCCGGCGTACGCCGGTTGAGCTGCGCCTGCGCGGTCGGCAGCAGCCGGTGCGCGAGGACCGAGGACGCCAGCGACTGCACGTCGTCCGGCAGCACGTACTCACGGCCGTCCAGGGCCGCGGAGGCGCGGGCGGCCCGCACCAGGTGCAAGGTGGCCCGCGGGGAGGCGCCCAGCCGCAGGTCGGGGTGGCTACGGGTGGCGCCGACGAGGGCCACTGCGTAGCGGCGGATCGGGTCGGCGACGTGCACCTGCCGGACCGCCTCGATCAGCTTCACGATGTCGTGCGCGTGCGCGACCGGCTGGAGGTCGTCCAGCGGAGAGGCCCCGCCGTGCACGTCGAGCATCTTCAGCTCGGCCTCCGGATTCGGGTAGCCGATCGACACCCGGGCGGTGAAACGGTCCCGCTGCGCCTCCGGCAGCGGGTAGGTGCCCTCCATCTCCACCGGGTTCTGGGTGGCGATCACCATGAAGGGGCTGGGCAGTTCGTAGGTGGTGCCGTCGACGGTGACCTGGCGCTCCTCCATCGACTCCAGCAGCGCCGACTGCGTCTTCGGCGAGGCGCGGTTGATCTCGTCGCCGACCACGATCTGCGCGAAGATCGCCCCGGGTTTGAACTCGAAGTCCCGCTGCTGCTGGTCGAAGACGCTCACGCCGGTGATGTCCGACGGCAGCAGGTCGGGTGTGAACTGGATGCGCCGTACGGAGCAGTCGATCGACCGCGCCAGCGCCTTGGACAGCATGGTCTTGCCCACGCCCGGCACGTCCTCGATCAGCAGATGGCCCTCGGCCAGCAGAACGGTCAGTGCGATGCGTACGACCTCGGGCTTGCCCTCGATCACGTTCTCCACGCTCCGGCGCACCCGCTCCGCGGTCGTGGTCAGATCGCTCAGTTCCGCTCGAGCGTCAAAGGTCGTCACCCGGTACTCCTCGGCCTGTTCAATTTGGGGCCCCAGGGTCTCGGTCGTCCCTGGACCGCGGCCCTCCCCGATTTGCGCAACGCCCGCCGGAGGCGAGACGTGCCGCACCGTGCATTCTTCCCTTACGGGGAGGGCCACGTCACTTGACTGCCGTTACTTGTTCGTGATTTCCCGCAACAGGCCGGTGTGCACATCGAAGACGAAGCCGCGCACGTCGCCGGTGTGGGCCAGGAACGGGGAGGTCCGTACCCGGGCCATGGACTGCCGCACGTCCTGGTCGATGTCGGCGAACGCCTCGACCGCCCAGGTGGGTCGCTGGCCGACCTCGTGCTCCAACTCGGTACGGAAGTCCTCGGTGATGGTCTGCATGCCGCAGTTGGTGTGGTGGATGAGCACGACGGAGCGGGTACCCAGCGCGCGCTGGCTGATGGCAAGGGACCGGATGGTGTCGTCGGTGACCACGCCGCCGGCGTTGCGGATGGTGTGGCAGTCGCCCAACTCCAGGCCGAGCGCCTTGTGGAGGTCGAGGCGGGCGTCCATGCAGGCGACGACCGCCACCTTCAGGACGGGGGCCGCACCCATGCCGGGGTCGGTGAACTGTTCGGCGTAGCGCTGGTTGGCCTCGACCAGCCGGTCGGTCACGGAAGCGTCGGCGCTCGGGTCCTCTCCGGGGGCGGGGGGATTCGCGGGGGCGCTGGCAGGTATCGACATGTCTATGACGGTATCCGAGCCGGCCGGGTCCGCACGGGCGCACCGGCCCGTGCCCGCCGCGTGCCGGGGAGCATGCCCGGGCGTACGGAGGGGCGCACCCGGCGTACGGAGGGGCGCGCCCGGGCGCGGCCGCCGTTGACCGTGGGGCATGGTGGAGTAAAGTGGCGCGAAGTGGTGCCGTCTGCGGGAGGTGTGCCGTGTTCCTGGGATTCCTCGGGACGTACACCCCGCGGCTGGACGACAAGAACCGGCTGGTGCTGCCGTCCCGGTTCCGCGAGCAGCTCGCCGACGGACTGGTGATCACCCGCGGGCAGGAGCGCTGTCTGTACGTGTGGCCGGTCGAGGGCTTCCGGGCCGCCACCGGGCAGCTGTCCACCGCACCCCTCACCTCCAAGGCCGCCCGCGACTACCTGCGGGTGCTGTTCGCCGGCGCGCATGACGAAGTGCCCGACAAGCAGGGCCGGGTGATGGTCCCGCAGCCGTTGCGGGACTACGCGGGCCTGGTCCGCGAGTGTGCGGTGATCGGCGCGAACACCCGGGTGGAGATCTGGTCGGCGGAGGCGTGGAAGCAGTATCTGGCAGCCCAGGAAGACACCTTTTCGGCCCTGTCACAGGAGGTTCCGACCGGATTACTGTGAGCGCGGCCCCGCCTCGACGAGGGACATGCACCACTTCGTCCCACCCCCGGTGCGGACGCGCGGCCCGGCCTCCTCCCGCTCCCCGGCTCCGCTGGCACCACTTCCCCGGTGCCAGGGGACGTCTCTTCCGAGCGGGCGGGGACCAGGTTCCGCGTCCACCGAGCCGCTGCCGGCCGTAGCGTGTCCGTCGTGCTTGTCTGGCGGGCGACGTTCCTTCGCCGGACCACCACCCGACCCGACCCGTAGCACCGTCCCCACCGTTCGACGCCGTTCCCGACCGTGCAACGCCGTCCATACCGTTCGATAAGGGCCACATGAGCAACCCGTCCCCGTCCCCGCGGCACATCCCGGTGATGCTGCGGCGCTGCCTCGACCTGCTGGCCCCCGCGCTCGCGCTGCCCGGTGCCGTCGTGGTCGACGCCACGCTGGGGCTCGGCGGGCACAGCGAGGCGCTGCTGACCACCTTCCCCGCCTGCCGGCTGATCGCGGTGGACCGCGACCCGGCCGCGCTGAAACTCGCCGGGGAGCGGCTGGCGCCGTTCGGGGAGCGCGCCACCCTCGTGCACGCGGTGTACGACGAACTGCCCGAGGTACTGGAGCGGCTGGGGGTGCCGCGGGTGCAGGGCGTGCTC
This sequence comes from Streptomyces sp. NH27, assembly GCF_056859195.1. Taxonomy (NCBI): domain Bacteria; kingdom Bacillati; phylum Actinomycetota; class Actinomycetes; order Kitasatosporales; family Streptomycetaceae; genus Streptomyces; species Streptomyces sp. NH27. The sequence goes on along the minus strand of NZ_JACEGK010000601.1, from coordinate 1,475 downwards.
TTCGACCTCGGGGTCTCCTCGATGCAGCTCGACGAGGCCGACCGCGGCTTCGCCTACGCCCAGGACGCGCCGCTGGACATGCGGATGGACCAGTCCACCGGGATCAGCGCCGCCGAGGTGCTGAACACCTACCCGCCCGGCGAACTGGTGCGCATCCTGCGGGCGTACGGCGAGGAGAAGTTCGCCCGCAAGATCGTGGAAGTGGGGGTGCGCGAGCGCGAGCGGGAGCCGTTCAGCGGCAGCGCGCGGCTGGTCGAGGTGATCCGGCAGGCGCTGCCGCAGGCCGCCAAGCGGACCGGCGGGAATCCGGCGAAGCGCACCTTCCAGGCGCTGCGGATCGAGGTCAACGGCGAGCTGCCGGTGCTGGAGCGGGCCGTTCCCGCCGCGGTGGCCGCGCTCGCGGTGGGCGGCCGGATCGCCGTGCTGTCGTACCACTCGCTGGAGGACCGGCTGGACAAGCAGGTCCTCGCGGCCGGTGCCGCGTCCACCGCGCCGCCGGGCCTGCCGGTGGTGCCCGAGCAGTACCAGCCCCGGCTGAAACTGCTCACCCGCGGCGCCGAACTGCCGGACGAGGACGAGATCGCCGAGAACCGCCGGGCTGCGCCGGCCCGGCTGCGGGGTGCGGAACGCATCCGGGAGGACGTGCGATGAGCGGTGGCACGGGACGCGACGGGCGGCGCGCGGGCCGCGGCACCGTACGCGACGCGGTGCGCGGCAGCGCGCTGGGTGCGCGGCTGGGCGCCGGGCGGTCCGCAACCGCCAGGCGCACCCCGTTCGTCGTTCTGACCGTGACGCTGCTCGCCGGTGGACTCATCTCGTTGCTGATGCTCAACGCGGCCCTGAACCGGGACTCGTTCAAGCTGGACAAGCTCCAGGACCAGACGACGCACTACACCGACCAGCAGCAGCAGCTCCAGCAGGAGGTCGACGGCTACTCGGCGCCGGACTCGCTGGAGCGGCGGGCCCGCGAGCTGGGCATGGTGCCCGGCGGCGACCCGGCCTTCCTCGCCCCGAACGGCAAGGTGCAGGGCTCGCCCTCGCCCGCGACCGCGCCGCCCGCGCCCCCGCCGCCGACGACCGCGCGACCGCCCACGACGACGCCGAGCAGCCCTTCCGCCACGTCTCCCACGTCTCCCACGTCCACCGCGAATCCGGCGGGGACGGCGAACCCGGGCGACGGCGGCACACCGTCCGGCGCCGCGCCGGTGAACGGCACGTCGTCGCACACCACTTCGTCGACGAACACCTCGACCTCGGTGAACGGCACGGCGAACAGCACGACGAACACCTCGACTTCGAGGACGACTCCGACGACTCCGATGTCGTCCTCGACCTCCACGACGACCCCGACCCCCGGCAGGTGAGCGCGTGACCCCTCGCGATGACGCAGACCGCCCGCGCGGCGACGGCCCCCGGCGGCCGTCCTCTTCCGGCGGCGCCGGCGGTGCGAGCCGGGACGGGGGCAGGGACGCGGG
>NZ_JACEGK010000600.1:0-4491 GCF_056859195.1 Streptomyces sp. NH27 | reverse complement strand
CGGGTGGGGGTGCGCGACGGCCGGGTCCGGATCGGAGACGGCCCGGAGGTGCGGGCGCGGATCGTCGTGACGGGCTCGCGGGTGGTGTTGTACCGCGAAGGCATGGCGTGCGCCTTCGACCGGGCGGGCGAGTGGCTCGGCCGGGACGGCGACAACTGGCGGGTGCAGTCGTACGACCCGGTGGCGGCGGCGCTGCGCGGCGCGGCGGTGGGCGCGGGGGGTGGTGCGCTGACCGCGCCGATGCCGGGCACGGTCACGGTGGTGAAGGTCGCCAAGGGCGAGCAGGTGGTGGCCGGTCAGAGTCTGCTGGTGGTGGAGGCCATGAAGATGGAGCACGTGATCGCCGCGCCGCATGACGGCACGGTGGCGGAGATCGATGTCACCGCGGGCTCGACGGTGGCGATGGACCAGGTGCTGGCGGTGGTCACGCCCGACGGCGACCCGGACGGCATGACCCTCGGCTCCGGGGACGGGGAGGCGTCATGACGGCCGGCGACGGATCGACGGGGCTCGGCAGCGGGAGCAGCGGCGGCGGCCCGGAGGCTGGCACGGCCGACGCAGGGTCGGGCACGGGCAGCACCGACGGGCTGCCTGTGGGCCTGCCGATGGTGGTGCCGATGCCCGGCCTGCCGGAGTACGTCCGCATCCACGAGGTCGGTGCGCGCGACGGCTTGCAGAACGAGAAGTCGACGGTGCCGACGAAGGTGAAGGCGCGGTTCGTGCACCGGCTGGCGGAAGCGGGGCTGACCACGATCGAGGCGACCAGCTTCGTACATCCCAAGTGGGTGCCGCAGTTGGCGGATGCGGCCGAGCTGATGCCACTCCTCGCCGACCTGGCCCGAGACCCGGAGCTGCGGCTGCCGGTGCTGGTGCCGAACGCACGGGGGCTGGAGCGGGCGCTGGCGCTGGGGGTGCGGGAGATCGCGGTGTTCGGCAGCGCCACCGAGTCCTTCGCCCGGGCAAACCTGAACCGGACGGTCGCGGAGTCACTGGCGATGTTCGAGCCGGTGGTGGCGCGGGCCCGGGCCGAGGGGGTGCGGGTGCGCGGCTATCTGTCGATGTGCTTCGGCGACCCCTGGGAGGGCCCGGTTCCGGTCGAGCAGGTGGCCGGGGTGGCCCGCCGGCTGTACGAGCTGGGCTGCACCGAGTTGAGCCTCGGCGACACCATCGGGGTGGCGACGCCGGGCCAGGTGGGGGCGCTGCTGGACGAGTTGACCGCCGGCGGGGTCCCGATCGGACACCTCGCGGTGCATTTCCACGACACCTACGGCCAGGCGCTGTCGAACACGCTGGCCGCACTCCAGCGGGGCGTCGGCGTCGTCGACGCGTCGGCCGGCGGCCTGGGCGGCTGCCCCTACGCCAAGAGCGCCACCGGCAACCTCGCCACCGAAGACCTCGTCTGGATGCTGCACGGACTCGGCATCAGGACCGGGGTCGATCTCGACCGCCTCAGCGCCACAAGCGTCTGGATGGCGGAGCAGTTGGGACGGCCGAGCCCGTCCCGTACCGTCCGCGCCCTCACCCACCGGGAGCAGTAACCATGTCGATCGACCACCGTCTGTCCGAGGAGCACGAGTCGCTGCGGGCGACCGTGGCGGAGTTCGCCCGCGATGTGATCGCACCGAAGATCGGCGACTTCTACGAGCGGGAGGAATTCCCGTACGAGATCGTGCGGGAGATGGGGCGGATGGGCCTGTTCGGGCTGCCGTTCCCGGAGGAGTACGGCGGGATGGGCGGTGACTATTTCGCGCTGGGGCTGGCGTTGGAGGAACTGGCCAGGGTCGACTCGTCGGTGGCGATCACGCTGGAGGCGGGGGTGTCGCTGGGCGCGATGCCGGTGTTCCGGTTCGGCACGGAGGAGCAGAAGCGGACCTGGCTGCCGCGGCTGTGCTCGGGCGAGATGCTGGGCGCTTTCGGGCTGACGGAGCCGGAGTGCGGTTCGGACGCGGGCGGCACCAGGACCACCGCGCGGCTGGACGAGGCGAGCGGCGAGTGGGTGATCAACGGCACGAAGTGCTTCATCACCAACTCCGGCACCGACATCACCGGTCTGGTCACGGTGACCGCGGTGACCGGCCGCAAGGAGGACGGCCGGCCGCGGATCTCCTCGATCATCGTGCCGTCCGGGACGCCGGGTTTCACGGTGTCGAAGAAGTACAGCAAGGTCGGGTGGAATGCCTCGGACACCCGGGAGTTGTCGTTCGCGGACTGCCGGGTGCCTGCGGCGAACCTACTGGGTGCGGAAGGCCGTGGGTACGCCCAGTTCCTGCGGATTCTGGACGAGGGGCGGATCGCGATCTCCGCGCTGGCCACCGGATTGGCGCAGGGGTGCCTGGACGAGTCGCTGGCGTACGCGCAGCAGCGGAAGGCGTTCGGGCGGCCGATCGGCACCAACCAGGCGATCCAGTTCAAGCTCGCGGACATGGAGATGCGGGCCTACACCGCGCGGCTGGCCTGGCGGGACGCGGCGTCGCGGCTGGTGAGCGGGGAGCGGTTCAAGAAGGAGGCGGCGCTGGCAAAGCTCTACAGTTCGGAGATCGCGGTGACCAACGCCCGCGAGGCGACCCAGATCCACGGTGGGTACGGCTTCATGAACGAGTATCCGGTGGCCCGGATGTGGCGGGACGCCAAAATCCTGGAGATCGGCGAGGGCACCAGCGAGGTACAGCGGATGCTGATCGCAAGGGAGTTGGGATTGTCCGAATAACGCGGCGCAGGTAGGCGGCGGAAGGGGCAGAAGAGCTGGGATGGACCCACCGGGCAGATGAGTTAAGTTAGGCTAACCTAACTTATCCCCCCAGTGAGAGGTCCACCCATGCGCTCACACCTGCTCAGTGACGCCACGACGGAGCAGTACCGGCGCTCCGTCGCCCAAGGAGTCGAGCGGGTGGCGGCCACGCTGACCGCGACCGACCGGCCGTTCACCGGCATCAGCTTTGAGGCCCTCGCCCCCCGGGTCGACGCCGTCGACTCGACCAGCCCCTCGGCAACACCGCCGCCGCCCTGGAGGAACTGGAATCGGTCTACCTGCGCGACGCCGTCTACTTCCACCATCCCCGCTACCTGGCCCATCTCAACTGCCCGGTGGCGATCCCCGCGGTCGCCGCCGAGGCGGTGCTCAGCGCGGTCAACTCCTCGCTGGACACCTGGGACCAGAGCGCGGGCGCCACCTTGATCGAGCGCCGGCTGATCGACTGGACGGCGGCGCGGATCGGCCTCGGCCGGGCCGCCGACGGGGTGTTCACCAGCGGCGGCACCCAGTCCAACCTCCAAGCGCTGCTGCTGGCACGGGAGGAGGCGGTCAGCCGCGGCGCCGATCCGGCCCGGCTGCGCATCCTGACCTCCGAATGCGGGCACTTCAGTGTCCGCAAGTCCGCGAAACTCCTCGGCCTGGCAGCGGACGCGGTCATCGCGCTCCCCTGCGACCGCGACCGCCGTATGCAACCGGCCTCACTGGAAAGCGAGTTGGAGCGCTGCTCCCGTGACGCGCTGGTCCCGATGGCCGTGGTGGCCACCGCCGGTACCACCGACTTCGGCTCCATCGACCCGCTCCCCGCCCTCGCCGAGCTCTGCGCCCGACACGGCGTCTGGCTGCACGTGGACGCCGCCTACGGCTGCGGACTGCTCGTCTCCACCACCCGGCGGCACCTGCTCGACGGTATCGAGGCCGCCGACTCCGTGACCGTCGACTACCACAAGTCCTTCTTCCAGCCAGTGAGTTCGAGCACCGTACTGGTCCGCGACCGGAGCATGCTGCGGCACGCCACCTATCACTCCGACTACCTCAACCCGCGCCGGGCGGTGGCCGAGCGCATCCCCAACCAGGTGGACAAGTCGCTCCAGACCACCCGCCGTTTCGACGCGCTCAAGCTGTGGATGACGCTGCGGGTGATGGGCGCCGACGGGGGTGGGCTCCCTCTTCGACGAAGTGCTGGACCTGGCGGACGCGGCCTGGGCGGTGCTGGACGCCGATCCCCGTTTCGAGGTCGTCGTCCGCCCCACGCTGTCCACCCTGGTCTTCCGCTGGTTGCCGTCCGGCAGCGCGACCCCGTCCGACATCGACCGCGCCAACCTGCACGCCCGCAAGGCGGTGTCCGCCGCCGGCCAGGCCGTGGTCGCCGCCACGAAGGTCCGCGGCAGCCACTACCTGAAGTTCACCCTGCTCAACCCGAACACCACTCTCGCCGACATCACCGCGGTCCTCGACCTGCTCGCCGAGCACGCCGACCGCTACCTCGACACCACGACCACGGGAGAGACGCTTGTCCACGCCTCGTGACCCCCGCGACGCCGCGGTCCCGGCCGCAGCCCCATCGGAAGACGTGGCCGAGCCCGCAGCCACACCCGCAGCCCCGGCCCCGGCCCCACCTACACCTGCACCCGCACCCGCACCCGGGTCCGAACTCGACTTCATCGGCATCGGCCTCGGCCCCTTCAACCTCGGCCTCGCCTGCCTCACCGCCCCGCTCCCCCCCCCCCGCGGCCTGTTCC
>NZ_JACEGK010000599.1:0-4493 GCF_056859195.1 Streptomyces sp. NH27 | reverse complement strand
GGGGAGGGAAGTGCCCCGGTGCCGCATCGCGGCACCGGGGCCTCGCCTTGTCACTCGGCGCACCGGACCATCGCCCGGCGCGCTGCACAGGTGGTGCGTCTCGGCGCGCGGGCCCGGCCGCGCCCTACCGCTTGGCGACGAAGACGTGCGAGGCGATCTCGGCGTCCAGCTCGGCGGCCTCGCCACCGCTGCCGACCATGACGCCGCCCGCCGAGCCCGTCACGCTCACCACGGCGCCCGGCTGAACGCCGGCCCGCCGCAGCCTGTACATGACCTGCGCGTCGGTCTGGATCGGCTCGCCGATCCTGCGCACCACCACGCTGGCGCCCGTGCTGCCGGGGTTGAGCTCGTTGAGGCTGACCATGCCCTCCTCCAGGAAGGGGTCCGCCTCCGCCGCCTCGCCCAGTTCCTCCAGGCCCGGGATCGGGTTGCCGTACGGCGACTCGGTGGGGTGTTGCAGCATCTCCAGCACCCGCCGCTCCACCGCCTCGCTCATCACGTGCTCCCAGCGGCACGCCTCCGCATGCACCTGCTCCCACTCCAGGCCGATCACGTCGACCAGCAGGCATTCGGCGATGCGGTGCTTGCGCATCACCCGGGTCGCGGTGCGGCGCCCCTCGTCGGTGAGTTCCAGATGCCGGTCCCCCGCGACGTGCAACAACCCGTCGCGCTCCATGCGTGCCACGGTCTGGGAGACCGTGGGCCCGCTCTGGTCGAGCCGCTCGGCGATCCGAGCGCGCATCGGGACCACGCCCTCCTCCTCCAGCTCCAGAATGGTGCGGAGATACATCTCCGTCGTGTCGATCAGTCCGGACATGCGCGCCCCTCGTCAACTCGTGCGTGGCCCTGACACAATTCTGACGCATCCCACGGACATCGGACTCCGCACCGACCTGATGGGTCCGTCGCACGGTCGTTTCCTTGACACCGGCCACGGCCTGGCAGCACGGTGATCCGCATGACCGACCCCCGCCAGGAACCGGCCGAGCGCTACTTCGACGCCGCGATCGCACTACTTCACCGGGCCCGGGACGAGGAGGGTGAATCCGTCCGGCAGGCCGCCACCGCCGTCGCCGACGCGATCACCGCGGGCGGCCGGATCTTCGCCTTCGGGGCGGGCCACTCCTCGCTGCCGGCCCAGGACGTGGTGTACCGCGCGGGCGGCCTCGCCCTGATCAACCTGCTCTCCGTCCCCGGCGTCATCGGCGTCGATGTGGTCCCCGCCACCCTGGGCAGCGCCCTGGAACGGGTCGAGGGCCTCGCGGGCGCCGCCCTGGACACCAGCCCGGCCCGCGCGGGCGACGTGCTTTTCGTGATCTCGCTGTCCGGCCGCAACACCCTGCCGATCGAGATGGCGCAGAACGCCCGGGCCCTGGGCATGACCGTCATCGGTGTGACCTCGCTCGCATACGCCCGGGAGACCAGTTCCCGGCACTCGACCGACACCTTTCTGAAGGACCACTGCGACATCGTGGTGGACTCCAAGATCCCGGTGGGCGACGCCGAACTGACCGACGACCGCATTCCCGCGCCCTTCGCACCGGCCTCCACTGTCGTCACCAGCGCCCTGATGCAGGCCGTGATGGCGACCGCCGCCACCGACCTCGCCGCCCGCGGCGCCGTCCCCCCGATGATCCGCTCGGGCAACGTGGACGGCGGCCACGAGTGGAACGGCCGGATCTTCGAGGAGTACCGCGACCGGATCTTCTTCCGGCGCTGAGGGCCCCGGCGGACCCCGGGCGCGAACCGTTCCCACGCCACCGGCGCACGGCACAAGGGCGCAGGGCCCCAGGCGCGCGCCGCGCTCAGCGCCCGCCGTCCCGCTCCCTGTCCCCGTCCGGCTGCCCCGTCGGCCCCGCCACTCCCGCGAGGTCCAGCGCCATCGCCACCCTGGCGGCGACGTCCTCGGTGTACGCGGCATCCGCCCGGTCGAACAGCCGGTGCCCGGCACCCCGCAGAAACGTCAGCGCGCCGACCGTACGGCCCCTGCTGCGCAGCACCGTGGCCAGCCCGTGCACAGTGCCGGCCGGCCACTGCCTGGCCCCGGCCAACTCGTCGGTACGTTCCCGGGGCGCGGTCCGCTCGGCGTCGGGCGCCCCGAAGCTGGTGCGTAGAGGCCGTCTGGATAAATGGCTTGTGTCTTCACCCGTGAGGTTCTTACTGTGGCGATACACACGAAGGGAGGTGGTCTGAAGCATGAGTTGCACTCGGACACGTGAGGTGGCTGCGGGCTAGCTCCGCGCACTTGGGCGTGCGTGATGCTCGCCAATCCCACGCAGTTCACCCGACCCGCGGGCTCGTCGGACTTGTCCGGCCGGTGCTCGGAGCCACTCGGCTCCGGGGAGCAGCCCGCGGGTCGTTCCGTTTTCCGTTTCCTGGGCACCTGGATACCTAGGGTTCCAGGCGCTCCACGGACCATCCGCCGTCCGCGCCGGACACGTACCGCAGCCGGTCGTGCAGCCGGTTCTCCCGGCCCTGCCAGAACTCGACGGCGCGTGCGCGTACCCGGTAGCCGCCCCAGTGCGGCGGCACCGGCACCTCGGTGCCCTCCGGCCAGCGTGCGGCCAGCTCGGCGTACCTCTCCTCCAAGGTGACGCGGGAGGCGACGACGGAGGACTGCCGGCTGGCGTGGGCGCCGATCTGCGAGCCGTGCGGACGGCTGTGGAAGTAGGCCCTGGTCTCCTGGGCAGAGGTCCTTACCGCGGTGCCGCTGACGATCACCTGGCGGGCAATGGGATGCCAGGGGAAGAGCAGCGACACATGCGGGTTGGCGGCCAGCTCGCGGCCCTTGCGCGAGCCGTGGTTGCTGAAGAAGACGAATCCGTCCTCGTCGTAGCCCTTGAGCAGCACCGTGCGGGAGCTGGGCGCCCCGTCCGATCCGGCCGTCGAGACAACCATGGCGTTGGGCTCCGCGAGCACCCCGCGCGCCGCGGCCCGCACGGCGTCGGCGAACCAGCGGGCGAACTGCTGGTACGGATCGGCGGCCAGGTCGGCTTCGGTGAGCCCTGCCGCGCGGTACTGCTTGCGCATGGCCGCGGGGTCGTCGGCGCCCGGACACGGAACGGTCTGATCGTCTTGCCGGAGAGGTTCGTGCACGCGCACATCTTGCAGGACCACGGCGCAGGCGGTGCCATGGTCACCCCGTGTGCCGGATGTCACCCGCCGCGGAACCCCGCCCGGCGGGGTGACCTGGCCGCTCACGGGGCATGACCGGGAGACAAGCACAGCAACGTGATCGTGAAGGAGCCGCCCCATGTCCGACTTCGTACCGGGACTCGAAGGAGTCGTCGCGTTCGAGACGGAGATCGCAGAACCGGACAAGGAAGGCGGCTCGCTGCGGTATCGCGGGGTCGACATCGAGGAACTGGTCGGTCACGTCTCGTTCGGGAACGTATGGGGCCTGCTGGTGGACGGCCGGTTCAACCCCGGCCTGCCGCCCGCCGAGCCGTTCCCGATCCCTGTGCACTCCGGCGACATCCGGGTCGACGTCCAGTCCGCGCTGGCCATGCTCGCGCCGGTGTGGGGCCTCAAACCGCTGCTCGACATCGACGCCGAGGCGGCCAGGGACAACCTCGCGCGCGCGGCGGTGATGGCACTGTCGTACGTCGCGCAGTCCGCCCGCGGCCAGGGGCTGCCGATGGTGCCGCAGCGGGAGATCGACAAGGCGCAGTCGATCACCGAGCGGTTCATGATCCGCTGGCGCGGCGAGCCGGACCCCAAGCACGTCGCGGCGGTGGACGCGTACTGGACATCCGCGGCCGAGCACGGCATGAACGCCTCGACGTTCACCGCCCGGGTGATCGCCTCGACCGGCGCCGACGTGGCCGCCGCGCTGTCCGGCGCGGTAGGCGCCATGTCCGGTCCACTGCACGGCGGAGCGCCGTCCCGCGTACTCGGCATGATCGAGGAGATCGAGCGCACCGGCGACGCGGAGGGCTACGTGAAGGCCGCGCTGGACCGTGGCGAGCGGCTGATGGGCTTCGGCCACCGCGTCTACCGCGCGGAGGACCCGCGCGCCCGGGTGCTGCGGCGCACCGCCCGCGAGTTGGGCGCGCCGCGCTACGAAGTCGCCGAGGCCCTCGAGAAGGCGGCACTCGCCGAACTGCACGCCAGGCGGCCGGACCGGGTGCTGGCCACGAACGTCGAGTTCTGGGCCGCGATCATGCTGGACTTCGCGGAAGTGCCCGCGCACATGTTCACCTCGATGTTCACCTGCGCACGCACAGCCGGGTGGTCGGCCCACATCCTCGAGCAGAAGCGCACCGGCCGGCTGGTTCGGCCTTCGGCCCGCTACATCGGCCCCGGCACACGCAGCGTCAAGGACGTCGAAGGCTTCCCCGACGTGACGCACTGACCTGTCGGGGCGGGCGGGACCGCCCGAAGGGCAGGTCCCGCCCTTCGCCGGACCTTGCGGATGGAGGGTGCTCCCGCGTTCTGCCAGGTGCCCGTCCGTCGCCGGATCTTGCGGATTGTGGATGGCAGTCCCCCCGCCC
>NZ_JACEGK010000598.1:0-4508 GCF_056859195.1 Streptomyces sp. NH27 | reverse complement strand
CACCAGGCCAGTTGGCTGATCTCGTCCGCCACGGCCGCACACGCGTGGCTCGACGGGTCGATCAGCGGGAAGTGGCCGGTGGCCGGCAGCCACGCCACGGTGGGCTCCTCCCCCGCCGCCCCCGCAGCACGGGCGAAAGCCGCGCTGACCTGTGGCGGAACCACATTGTCAGTGGTGCCGTGCACGATGGTGGTGGCGATACCGGTGGGTAGTAGCGCGGCCGGGTCGGCGTGGGGCAGGCGGTCGGTGGCGTGGTCGGGGCCACCGAGGAGGTCGAGCACCGCACCGGAGCAGACGCGCAGCCGGATCGCCGAGGTGAAGTCGGCGATCGGGGCGAGGGCCACGACGCCGCGGAGGGCTGGAGGTGTGGGGCGGTGCCACGGGGAGTCGGCGGGCAGCAGGTGACGGGCGGCGGCCCACAGTGCGAGGTGGCCGCCCGCGCTGTGCCCGGTGAGCACGGTACGGCGGGGATCAACGGCGTCCACGCCGAGGGCTTCGCGAGCGAGCGCCGGCAGCGCGTCGATCGCGGCGGCGACATCGTCGAAGGTGTCGGGCCAGCGGCCGGCAGGCGGAAGCGCGGGTTCGGCCGTCTCGGCCTGCTGCCGGGGCAGTTGCTTGCCGTGTCCCGGTCGGTCACCGGGTGCCTCGGGGCGGCCGGAACCACCGCCCTCACCAGGGCCACTCAGCAGGCCGCCGCGGCGGTATTCGACCGAGGCCACCGCCAGGCCGCGCGCCGCGAGGTGCGCGGCGAGCGGGGAGACGTGGGTGCGGTCGTTGGCGGCCCGCCAGGCGCCGCCGTGCAGGAGCGCGACGAGGGGTGCCGGACGGGCGCCCCCGGTGACGGCGGGCCGGTAGAAGTCGACCACCTGGTCGGGGTGGTCGCCGTAGGCCGCCGTGGCGTCCGGGGGCACGGGGTCGTGGCCGAACGCCGATGCCTCCTCGGCCGCCGCCCGGTCGGCGGGCGGGGGCGAAGGTGGGCGGGGCGCGGCAGCGGTCATTGGTTACGGGTTCCCTTCGCGGTCGCCGTCGGGGTGGCCGTCGGGTCGGGTGTCGGTGCCGGTGCCCGGGCGGGCACCGGAGTGGGTGGAGTTGCGTTCCTCAAGGATGTCGGCGAGCACGCGGGCGGCGCGCCAGGCGTCCAGGTAGCGGGTGTAGAGCGGGGTGAAGCCGAAGCGCAGCACATCGGGCTGCCGGAAGTCGCCCACGACGCCGCGGGCGGGCAGCTCGCGCATCACCTCACCGGCGTCCGCGCAGCGCAGCGACACCTGGCTGCCCCGCTCCGCGTGCGCCTCGGGCGTCACGGACCGCAGTTGTCCGGCGGGGGCGGTCGTGGCCACGCAGTGGAGGAAGAAGTCGGTCAGGGCGAGGCTCTTGGCGCGCACGTCGGCGAGCGCGACGCCTTCCCAGACGTCGAGGGCCGCGTCCAGCGCGAGCAGCGACAGGATCTCCGGCGTGCCGACGCGTCCGCGGGGCGCGCCATCGGCGGCCACGTAGTCAGGGGCCATGCCGAAGGGGTCGGCGTGCGAGTTCCAGCCGGGCAGCGGGGAGTCGAAGCGGGGCTGATGCTCGGCTCGCACGTAGAGGTAAGCGGGCGCGCCCGGGCCGCCGTTGAGGTACTTGTAGGTGCAGCCGACCGCGAGGTCCACCCCGTCGGCGTCGAGGGCGACCGGCAGGGCCCCGGCGCTGTGGCACAGGTCCCATACGGCCAGCGCCCCGGCCGCGTGCAGGGCGGCGGTGACGGCGGGCAGGTCGTGCAGCCGGCCGGTGCGGTAGTCGACGTGGTTGACGAGGGCGACAGCGGTGCGAGCGCCGGCCGCCTCGGCGATCCCGCCGGCGGGGACGGCCCGCACGGTGCGGCCGGTGAGGCGGGCCGCGGACTCCGCGATGTAGCCGTCGGTGGGGAAGGTGGCGGCGTCGACCAGGATCTCGTCGCGGTCCTGGGGGGCCATGCGGACGGCGGCGACCAACGCCTTGAAGACGTTGACGCTGGTGGAGTCGCCGACCACGATCTGGCCCGGCGCGGCGCCGACCAGCGGCGCGATCCGGTCGCCGATCCGCTCGGGCGCCGTCCACCAACCGCTCTCCTCCCAGGAGCGGATGCGCAACTCGCCCCACTCGCGGCCGACTACCTCGGTCAGGCGTGGCAGCACCGTGGTGGGCAGGGCGCCCAGCGAGTTGCCGTCGAGGTAGACGGTGATTCCCCCACGGCCTTCGGTATGGGAGGTGTCCCCGAGAGCAAAGCGGTTCCTGACGGGTGCGAGCGGGTCGGCGGCGTCGAGGGCGGCGGCGCGGTCGGCGAGCGCGTCCGGGGCGAGGGCGGCGGGGACGTCAGACATGGCTGCGCGCCGTCCACAGCTCGGGGAAGACGTTCTTCGTGGCGCGTTTCTCCAGCCAGGCCACCCCCGCCGAACCGCCGGTTCCGGCCTTGGCGCCCATCGCGCGCCGGGTCGCCACGAGGTGGTCGTTGCGCCAGCGCCAGACGAGTTCGGCGACGTCGGTGAGGAGTTCGCCGAGCCGGATCAGGTCGGAGTCCTGGTCGTCGTCGGCGTAGACGGCCTGCCAGGCCGCCTCGACCTCGGGGTGCGGCTCGTAGCGCAGCGCCGGATCGCGGTCGAGCACGGCGGCGGGCAGGTCGTAGCCGCGGCGGGCCAGCAGCCGCAGCACCTCGTCGTAGAGGCTCGGCTCGGTGAGTGCCTTCTCCAGTTCGGCGTGCGCGCTGGGGGTGCCGCGGTGCGGGACGATCATGGACGCGGACTTGTCGCCGAGCAGGAACTCCAGGCGGCGGTACATCGCGGACTGGAAGCCGGAACCCTCGCCGAGGGCGGACCGGTAGGCGTTGAACTGGGCGGGGGTGAGGTGGGCGATCGGTTTCCAGGAGGTGTTGAGCGACTCCAGTTCCGGCAGGCTGCGGCGCAGCGCGGCGGTGGCCGTCGGCAGGTCGTCCTGACGCAGGGCCGCAGCCGCGGTGGTCCACTCGTGTACCAGCAGGGTGAACCACAGCTCCATCACCTGGGTGGTGACCAGGAAGGCCATCTCCCCGGGTTCGTCGGAGAGCGGGTGCTGCAGGTGGGTGAGGACGGACGCCTGCACGTAGTCCTCGTAGGGCGTGCTGCCTTCGAACGAGAGGTTCGGGGTCGCCGCCTCGTCGGTCGGTGCGTCGGACATGGTTCTACCTCCATCGTGTCCCGGGGTCACCGGGCCTGTGCCGCGATCATCTGCGGTGCGGACAGATCCGGCAAGAGCCGACGGCGATGGGGTGGAGATGTGGCGCGGCCGTGTCGAGGGGATCGGGGCGGCGACCCCGTTCAGGCGCTGGGCGGGCCCTGGATGTAGTGCCTCTTGCTGTCGTACGGCCATGCGTTGGCGACGCAGCCGTGCAGGCCCTTGATCTGCTGCATCATCACGGGAGCGAGTTCGCCAGGTCCTGGGCAGCCCTCGTGGCCGTGGCCGATGCGGTGGCCGACCTCGTGGTTGATGATCAGGGCCCGGTAGTCGTGGATCGGGCCGCTGAACTCGGGTGAGCCGAGACTCCAGCGCTTGAGGTTGACCACGACGGTCGCGCCGACGTCGCAGTTGACCTCGCCACGGGTGAGCAGGCCGGCGGCGCCGCAGATGCTGTCCACCGTGTCGGGCGTGGCGATCTTGATGACGAAGTCGACGGGGCCGGAGGAGACGAGCTGGAAGCCGTCATGTCCGTTGCTCTCCCAGCCGCGCGGATCGGCGAGGATGCCGGCGATCTCGTGGGCGGCGTCACTGGCGGAGAGTTCGATACCGCCTTCGACCTCGACCTTGTAGCGGCGGATGTTGCCGTGCCCGGAAGCCGTGCCGGTGGCGTGCGCCGTGCTGAAGGCGCCGGTGCCCGACTTGGGCACGCTGGAGGGCTTCGGTGCCGGCGAGTGGCTCGGGCCACTGGTCGCATGCTTACCGGAGGCGGAGTGCGATGACGGTGAGGAGGAGCCGATGCCGGTCTTGTTGCCGTTGGCCGGCGCGGGTGGGCCGCCGCCGGGTACGGCCGAGTGGGATATCGGCGCGTCGATCGCCGCCGCGGAGCCGTCACCCCTGGACTTGTGCCAGGCCGCGTAGCCCCCGCCACAGCCGAGTACGACGACGCAGAGCACCGCCAGCGGTCCGGCGAACGCGACCCTGCGCTGCGTCGTGCGGCGCCCGTGCCTATGTCGGCCGTGGCGGCCCTTTGCTGCCAAGGCTCCCCCTGGAGGCATCAGCAGCCGGAACCGCGGCCCCGGCCCCCCGTGGCACTTCCGAGCTGCGTGTCGGCGTCATGCGTACGTACGGGCTGTCCCGGACGTACTGATGCCGCCCTACGGCGAGGACGGCATGGACACGATCGCACACAGGTACGTGAATATGCCGTGAGTCAGGCGACTGTTGCCGAACCGCGACATTTGAGCAGGTCAGCGGGCAACGACGGCGGGGAGGCCGGGGAGAGCAAGGGGAACGAAGAGGGGAGCCGGCGCCGCACTGCCGCGGCGCCGGCCGCGCCACCGAGG
>NZ_JACEGK010000597.1:0-4528 GCF_056859195.1 Streptomyces sp. NH27 | reverse complement strand
GGGGAGTTGGGCGCGGATCGGGGTGCGCGGGAAGCGGGCGCGGGGGCCGGTGCGGAAGGCGGTGCGGCCGGCCCGGGTCGGGGCGCTGATGCCGGTGTCGGCGCGGATACCGGCGCCGGAACTGGGGCTGACACGGGCGGCGGAGGTGATGCCGGTGACGCCCTCGGGCGCACACGTGGGCGGGCTGCCGCCGAGGAGGAACTGCGGGCTGCTTACGCGGCAGGCGAGTTGACAGGTGCAGGAGGGTCAGGTGCGGCGGTGGGGTGGCAGGAGCGGCTCGCCCGGGTCACGCTGACCCGGGTGGCCGACCCCGGTGACAAGGTGATGGGCCGGGCGGTGCGGGATCTCGGCCCGCAGGCGGCGTTGCGCGCCGCGCTCGGCGGGCGGCGGCTGCCCGGGGCCGGCCTGGAGCGGACCGAGAGCTATGGAATCAGGGCCGCGCGGGCCGACCCGGTGGCGGATCTGGCCGCGGCACACCGGGCCGGCGGCCGCTTCCTCTGCCCGGGCGACGGTGACTGGCCCGGCCAGCTCGACGACCTGGGAGTGCAGCGGCCGTACGGGCTATGGGTGCGCGGGCGGCCGTCGCTGCGGCTGTGGGCCCTGCGGTCGGTCGCGGTGGTGGGCGCCAGGGCCTGCACGGATTACGGCAGGCACATGGCGGTCCGGCTCGGCGCGGGTCTTGCGGGCGCGGGCTGGGTGATCGTCTCGGGGGCGGCGTACGGCGTGGACGGCGCCGTGCACCGCGCCGCCTTGACGGCCGACGGCGCCACGATCGGCGTGGTGGCCAGCGGGATCGACGTGGCCTACCCGCGCGGGAACACCGAGCTGATCGCGGCAATCGCCGAACGCGGGCTGCTGGTGGGGGAACTGCCGCCGGGCGCCCATCCGACCCGGTCGAGGTTCGTGCTGCGCAACCGCGTCATCGCCGCCCTGACCAGGGGCACGGTGGTGGTCGAGGCCCGCTACCGCAGCGGGTCCCTGATCACCGCCCGGTGGGCGGGGGAGTTGGGCCGGATCACCATGGGCGTGCCCGGGCCGTGCACCAGTGCCATGTCGGAGGGGGTGCACGAACTGCTGCGCGGCGGTGCGGTGATGGTCACCGACGCGGCCGAAGTGGTCGAGCTGGTCGGGGAGATCGGCGCCGACCTCGCTCCGGACCGGCGCGGACCCGTGCTGCCCAGGGATCTGCTGCGACCGGCCGCCGCACGGGTGTTGGAGGCACTGCCCGGCCGAGGCGACGCCGCCGAGCAGGACATCGCCGACACGCTCGGCATCTCGACCGCCGACACGCTCGGTCGGTTGCACGAGTTGCGGGCACTTGGGTTCGTCGTACGCGAGTGCGGGCGTTGGCGGTTGGTCCGTACCGCACGCGACAGCCCGGGAAGTGGGACAGGTTGACGCCGCCGACACCCCATCAGGTGATAGGAAACCTCGCTGACCTGCGGTGTTCACAGTGCGGACGGCGCGGCGGCGGGATGCGGCGCATTATTGCCCTCGCACCCCCACACGGTCCGGTGCGGTACCCCGCGCCCTGTCCGGACCACCCGCACCCGTAGAGGAACGTATCTGCGCATGTCCCACACGGATGCCGTAGCAATCAGCGACACTATGGTCACGCTACGCTCGCGGAGGTTTGATCTTCCGCCTACGCCACGGCAGAACGGCTCACGACAACGTATGCCCCAGCACACCCCCGGGTCCGAACAGGCGGCGGCCGTGGCCACCGCCCGGGCCACCCCCCGGCCTGCCGCACCCACCTCGCTCGACGCGCTGTGGCGGACCTACAAGTCCACGGGGGACGCGCGGCTGCGGGAGCAGCTCATCCTGCACTACTCGCCGCTGGTCAAGTACGTGGCCGGCCGGGTCAGCGTCGGGCTGCCCGCCAATGTGGAGCAGGCCGACTTCGTGTCCTCCGGGGTGTTCGGGCTGATCGACGCGATCGAGAAGTTCGACCCGGACCGGGCGATCAAGTTCGAGACCTACGCCATCACCCGCATCCGCGGCGCGATGATCGACGAACTGCGCGCCCTGGACTGGATTCCCCGCTCCGTCCGGCAGAAGGCCCGCGCCGTCGAGCGTGCCTACGCCACCCTTGAGGCGAAACTGCGCCGCACCCCCAGCGAGCCCGAGGTGGCCGCCGAGATGGGGGTCGGCCTGGAGGAACTGCACGGCGTGTTCAGCGCACTCTCCCTCGCCAACGTGGTCGCCCTCGAAGAGCTGCTGCACGTCGGTGCCGAGAGCGGTGATCGGCTCAGCCTGGTCGACACCCTGGAGGACACCGGCGCGGACAACCCGTCCGAGGTTGCCGAGGACCGCGAGCTGCGCCGCCTGCTCGCCCGCGCGGTCAACACCCTCCCCGCCCGGGAGAAGACCGTGGTCACCCTCTACTACTACGAGGGGCTCACACTCGCCGAGATCGGTCAGGTACTGGGCGTCACCGAAAGTCGGGTCAGCCAGATCCACACCAAGTCCGTGCTCCAACTCCGGGCGAAGCTGGCCGACATGGGAGCACGCTGAGCGGGACTGTCTACAGTGGGGTAATGCCGAGAATTCGAGCGGCCTCGGTGGCCGAGCACCGGACGATGCAGCGCCGCGCCCTGCTGGACGCTGCCCGCACCCTGCTTTCCGAGGGCGGCACCGAAGCCCTCACCTTCCCCGCGCTCGCCGAGCGGACCGGGCTGGCCCGTTCCTCGGTGTACGAGTACTTCCGCTCGCGGGCCGCCGTGGTGGAGGAACTGTGCGCGGTCGACTTCCCGATCTGGGCCGCCGAGGTCGAGGCCGCGATGCAGGCCGCCGAGACCCCCGCGGACAAGATCGAGGCGTACGTCCGCAGCCAGCTCACCCTGGTCGGCGATCGCAGGCACCGCGCGGTGGTGGCGATCTCGGCCGGTGAGCTGGACGTCGGCGCCCGGGAGAAGATCCGCGCCGCGCACGGCAGTCTGGTCGCCATGGTGGTGGCCGCGCTGTCCTGCCTCGGCCACCCCGAGCCCCGGCTCACCGCCATGCTGCTGCAAGGCGTGGTCGATGCGGCAGTCCGCCGGATCGAGCTGGGCGCCGCCGAGCTGCCCACCGAGATCGTCGAGGCAGCCGTTGCCATGGCCCTGCACGGCGTCACCCGGTTGGCGGACAGCCCGGAATAGCCCGCGTGAAGCGCCCTGTTGCCGTCGGTATGACTTCAGGAGCACAGCAACAGGACATCGGCCGGGTCGGCGTGTGGAACTCGCGGCTGAGCCAGGGCGACAGCGAGTTCCAGGGCGAGAACCGCGAGGCCGCCGCCGAGCTGGAGGAACTCGGCTACGGCGCGATCTGGCTCGGCGGCTCGCCCCGGGTCGCCCGCGCGGTGCCGCTACTCGCCGCCACCCGGCGCATCACCGTGGCCACCGGCATCCTCAGCGTGTGGACCCAGCCCGCGGTGGAGGTCGCCCAGGAGATCGCCGACCTCGAACCCGGCCAGGCCGAGCGATTCCTGCTCGGCCTCGGGGTCAGCCACGCCCCGATCACCGAGGGCTACGCGCACCCGTACGCGAAGATGGTCGAGTTCCTCGACGGCCTCGATGCCGCGGCCGGCCCGGTCCCGTCCGCCCGGCGGGTGCTCGCCGCCCTCGGCCCGCGGATGCTCAAGCTCGCCGCGGACCGCTCCGCCGGCGCGCACCCGTATCTGGTCACGGTCGAGCACGTCGCCCAGGCCCGGGCCGCACTCGGCCCCGGCAGGCTGCTGGCACCCGAGTTGGGCGTCGTCCTCGACACCGACCTGGGCAGGGCCCGCGCGACGGCCCGCGCCGCCCTGTCGATCTACCTCCAGCTTCCCAACTACGTGAACAACTGGCGACGGCTCGGCTTCACCGACGAGGACTTCGCGGACGGCGGCAGCAACGAACTGCTCGACGCCCTCTTCGCCATCGGTGACGCCGCCGATGTCCGCACCCGGGTCGCCGCCTACCACGAGGCCGGCGCCGACCACGTGGCCATCCAGGCGTTGCGCTCCGACGGCGTCCTCCCGCGCGACGAGTGGCGTGAACTGGCCGCGGCGATGCCGCTGGACTGACCCGGCCCCGGGCGGGCCCGCCCCCACGGTCGGCCCGCTCGCTCGTCTCCTGCCACTCACCCGCCTCCTGCTCACCTCCGCCCTCCACCCTTTCGCCCGCTCACCGCTCCACCTGGGCCGCCCCGTCCACCGGCAGCAGCCGCGATGGTCCGGCCCGGCGCAGCACCGGCGGGAGCAGGGTGAGCGGGTCGAGGTAGACGTCGCCGCGCAGCAGGCCCCAGTGCACGCACGCCGCCGAGCAGTGCGGCGGTAACCCGGCGGCCGCCTCGCCCACCTGGTCCCCGGCGGCCACCCGCGCGCCCACCGCGACCGTGGCCCGTACCGGCTCATAGGTGGTGCGCAGGCCGCCGGGCAGCGCCACGACCACCACCGGGACGCCGGCGACCGGTCCGGCGAAGGCCACCTCGCCCGCGGCCGCCGCCCGCACGGCCACCCGCGGCGCGGCCGACAGATCGACCCCGCGGTGCCCCGCCGCCCACAGGG
>NZ_JACEGK010000596.1:0-4535 GCF_056859195.1 Streptomyces sp. NH27 | reverse complement strand
CCGTAGCTCTCGTGCTCCCGCAGTTCCCCCCACCGGATCCCCCACCGAATCACGGAGACCGAATGCGCCTGCTCGCGCGCGGCCTGTCCGCCGCCTTCCTCCTCGCACCGCTGGCCGTCCTGCCGTCCGCCGCGTCCGCCGCGTCGTCGTCGGCGCCGGCACCCCTGCCGGGGCCGGCCAGGACCAGTCCCGCCCCGTTGATCGAAGCCGCCGGCGACGCGGTGCCCGGCCAGTACATCGTGACCCTCGACAAGGACGTGAACCTCACCGGCCAGGTCCGCACCCTGGGCATCAGGCCGCTGTTCAGCTACGACAAGGTGCTGCACGGCTTCGCCGCCGCGCTGACCGCCTCCCAGCTCGGCACCGTGCGCGACACCCCGGGTGTCGCGGCGGTCGAGCAGAACGGCCGGGTCAGCGGCTCCGACCTCACGGTCAGCGGGCCGCACAGCCGGGCCACGGCCACCAGTTGGGGCCTGGACCGGATCGACCAGCACAACCTGCCGCTGGACGACGAGTTCAGCACCGACGGGACCGGCGCCGGCGGCACCGCGTACATCATGGACACCGGAATCGACTTCGGGCACCGCGAGTTCGGCGGCCGGGCGGTGCCCGGGTTCGACGCGGTCGGCGACGGCCGCGACGGCCAGGACTGCCACGGCCACGGCACACATGTCGCGGGCACGGTCGGCGGCGCCACGTTCGGGGTCGCTCCCAAGGCGACCCTGGTCAGCGTGCGGGTGCTGGACTGCAAGGGCAACGGCAGCACCGCCGCGCTGATCGCCGGGTTCGACTGGGTGGCGAAGAACGCCGAGCAGCCCGCGGTGCTCAACGGCTCGCTCGGCGGCGGCTCCTCCCCGGCACTCAACTCGGCCGTCGACGCGCTCGCCGACAGCGGGGTGCTGCCGGTGGTCGCGGCCGGCAACGATACCCAGGACGCCTGCGGGGCCTCCCCGGCGAGCGCCGACCGGGCTCTCGCCGTCGGCGCCACCGACCGAAGCGACGACGAGACCGGCTTCAGCAACTACGGGAAGTGCGTGGCCCTCTTCGCGCCCGGCCAGGACATCGTCTCGGCGAAGCTCGGCGGCGGCAGCGTCGCCGAGAGCGGCACGTCGATGGCCAGCCCGCACGTGGCCGGCGCCGCGCTGCTCTACAAGACCGAGCACCCGTCGGCGACCGCCGATCAGGTCAAGGCCGCGCTGGTCGACAGCAGCACCGAGGACGTGCTGACGGTCGAGCACGACTCCCCGAACCGGCTGCTGTTCACCGGCGGGCTGTAGGCACGACCGAGTACCACCGAACCGAGCACGACGGCGTACGACCGGCTACGACAGGACGTACGACGACGGCGCGCCCGTACGACCGCCCGGACGGCCGACCCTTAGATGGACCGTACGGTCAGAGAGTCCGTACGGGCGCGCCCGCACGCCACGCCTCGATGTCCTCGACGGCGTCGGTGTAGAAGATCCGGTAGGTCGTGTCGGTGACGTAGCCCATGTGCGGGGAGAGCAGGGTGCGGGGCGCGGCACGCAGCCAGTGGCCGTCGGGCAGCGGCTCGGTGTCGTAGACGTCCAGGCCGACGCCGGCCGGGCGGTCGGCGGCAAGGGCACGGCGCAGCGCGTCCTCGTCGAGCAGCCCGAACCGCGAGGTGTTGACGAGATAGGCGTCCGGGCGCATGGCGCCGAGTTCGGCGTCGCCGATGAGGCCGCGGGTGCCGTCGGCGAGCACCATGTGCACGGTGACGACCTTCGCGGTCGCGAACAGTTCGTCCTTCGCGACCAGCCGGGCACCGCCCTCCGCCGCGCGCTCCGCGGTGAGGTTCGGGCTCCAGGCGACCACGTCCATTCCGAACGCGGCTCCCACCGCGGCCACTTGGGCGCCCAGCCGGCCGAGGCCGACGATGCCCAGCACGTCGCCCGCCAGGTCCGGCGCGATCCGCTGCTGCCAGCCGCCGGCCCGGATCGCGGCGTCGTCGTCGGCGACCTTGCGGACCAGGCCGAGGATCATCGCCCAGGTCAGTTCGGCGGTGCCGGTCGGGTGCGTGCGGGTGCCGCAGACCAGCACGCCGAACTCGGCGGCCGCGGCCACGTCGATGGACGCGTTGCGCATGCCGGTGGTGACCAGCAGCCGCAGCCGGGGCAGCCGCTCCAGCACCTCGCGGGGGAAGGCGGTGCGCTCGCGCATCGCCACCACCACCTCGAACGGCTCCAGGGCGGCGACCAGTTCGTCGCGGTCGGCGAAATGCCGGGAGAAGAAGACCGGCTCGACCCCGGGCAGCCGCCCGGACCAGTCGGCCAGCGACTCGGCGACCTGCTGGTAGTCGTCCAGTACGGCGACACGCATCGGCACGACGGCTCCTCCTGGTGGGGTCTCCTGGTTGCGGTCCGGCCGTATCCGGCCGGGTCCGGTTGCGTCGGCGGCTCCCGGGCGATCCTACGGGCGCGCGCCGGGCCTACTCCTCGTCGCTCCCGCCCTCGCCGCCGCCCTCGCCTTCGAGGTCGCCCTCGGTGTCCAGGTAGACCTGGCGCAGTTCGGCGAGCACCGCGGGGTCGGGCTCGGCCCACATGCCGCGGGACTCGGCCTCCAGCAGGCGTTCCGCGATGCCGTGCAGGGCCCAGGGGTTGGCGTCCTGGAGGAAGGCGCGGTTGGCCGGGTCGAGGACGTACGCCTCGGTGATCTTGTCGTACATCCAGTCGGCGACGACGCCGGTGGTCGCGTCGTAGCCGAAGAGGTAGTCGACGGTGGCGGCGAGTTCGAAGGCGCCCTTGTAGCCGTGCCGGCGCATCGCCTCGATCCAGCGCGGGTTGACCACGCGGGCGCGGAAGACCCGGGAGGTCTCCTCGACCAGGGTGCGGGTGCGGACGGTCTCGGGGCGGGTGGAGTCGCCGATGTACGCCTCGGGGGCGGTGCCGCGCAGCGCCCGGACGGCGGCGACCATGCCGCCGTGGTACTGGAAGTAGTCGTCGGAGTCGGCGATGTCGTGTTCGCGGGTGTCGGTGTTCTTCGCGGCGACGGCGATCCGGCGGTAGGCGGTCTCCATCTCGCCGCGGGCCGGGCGGCCGTCCAGGCCCCGGCCGTAGGCGTACCCGCCCCACACCGTGTAGACCTCGGCGAGGTCGGCGTCGGTGCGCCAGTCGCGGGAGTCGATGAGCTGGAGCAGCCCGGCGCCGTACGTGCCCGGCCGGGAGCCGAAGATGCGGGTGGTGGCGCGGCGCTCGTCACCGTGCTCGGCGAGGTCGGCGCGGGTGTGGGCGCGGACGTGGTTGCGGTCGTCGGGCTCGTCGAGGGAGGCGGCCAGCCGGACCGCGTCGTCCAGCAGGGCGACGGTGTGCGGGAACGCGTCGCGGAAGAAGCCCGAGATGCGCAGGGTGACGTCGATCCGGGGGCGGCCGAGTTCGTCCAGCGGCACGGGTTCCAGGCCGGTGACACGGCGGGAGGCGTCGTCCCACACCGGGCGGATACCGAGCAGGGCCAGCGCCTCGGCGATGTCGTCGCCCGCGGTGCGCATCGCGGAGGTGCCCCACAGGGACAGGCCGACGGAGGCGGGCCAGTCGCCGTTGTCGGTGCGGTAGCGGGCCAGCAGGGAGTCGGCGAGGGCCTGCCCGGTCTCCCAGGCGAGCCGGGAGGGCACCGCCTTGGGGTCCACGGAGTAGAAGTTGCGGCCGGTGGGCAGCACGTTGACCAGGCCGCGCAGCGGCGAGCCGGACGGACCGGCGGGCACGAAGCCACCGGCCAGGGCGTGCACGGTGCGGTCGATCTCGGCGGTGGTCGCGGCGAGCCGGGGCACCACCTCGCGGGCGGCGAACTCCAAGACGGCGGCGGCCTGTTCACCGTATCCGGCGGCGACCGCGGGCACGGCGGCCGGGTCCCAGCCGGCGTCCTCCATCGCCTGGACCAGGGCGCGGGCGCGCTCCTCGACGGCGTCGGCGGCGGTGCGGGTGGGGGCGGACTCGTCCAGGCCGAGGGCCTCGCGCAGCCCGGGCAGGGCCGCGGTGCCGCCCCAGATCTGCCGGGCCCGCAGGATCGCCAGCACCAGGTTGACCCGGTCGGTGCCGGCCGGGGCCTGGCCGAGGACGTGCAGGCCGTCGCGGATCTGGGCGTCCTTGATCTCGCACAGCCAGCCGTCCACGTGCAGCAGGAAGTCGTCGAAGCCCTCGTCGTCGGGGCGGTCGTCCAGGCCGAGGTCGTGGTCGAGGCGGGCGGCCTGGATCAGGGTCCAGATCTGGGCGCGGATGGCGGGCAGCTTCGCCGGGTCCATGGCGGCGATCTGGGCGTGCTCGTCCATCAGCTGTTCGAGGCGGGCGATGTCGCCGTAGGAGTCGGCGCGGGCCATCGGCGGCACGAGGTGGTCGATGAGGGTGGCGTGCGCGCGGCGCTTGGCCTGGGTGCCCTCGCCCGGGTCGTTGACCAGGAACGGGTAGATCAGCGGCAGGTCGCCGAGCGCCGCGTCCGGGCCGCACGCGGCGGACAGCCCGGCGTTCTTGCCGGGCCGCCACTCCAGGTTGCCGTGCTTGCCGAGGTGGATCATCGCGTCGGCG
>NZ_JACEGK010000595.1:0-4543 GCF_056859195.1 Streptomyces sp. NH27 | reverse complement strand
GGCGTACCCCGGGGGAGGCAGGCGACGGCCCGCCGAAGCGCCCTGTCATGATGGCGGGCCGGGCGGGAAACGCCGCCCGCGCCACCACCACCGCCGGCCCCGGGCCAGGGGCTCCGGGAGCGCCCGATGAGGAGACCCGTGAAGCGCCCGACGATGAAGGACGTGGCCCGCGCCGCCGGGGTCAGCCCGATGACGGTCTCCCGCTTCGTCTCCGGCGAGCCCGGCGTGTCGCCCTCCACCGCGGCCCGGGTCGAGCGCGCCATCCGCAAGCTCGGCTACCAGCGCAACGACAACGCCCGCCACCTGCGCCAGAAGAACCTCGGCACCTCCACCATCGGCCTGGTCGTCGACGACCTCGCCAACCCCTTCTACGCCCTCCTGGCCCGCTCGGTGGAGGACGAAGCGCACCGCCGCGGCTACGTCGTGCTGGTCGGCAGCACCAACGACGAGCCGCACCGCGAACGCGAGGTGATAGCCGCGTTCACCGCCCGCCAGGTGGACGGCCTGATACTGGTGCCCACCATCGGCGGCCACGGCTTCCTCAAGCAGCCGATGGCGTCCGGCACCCAGGTGGTGTGCGTGGACCGCCCGGCAGGCGGCCTGGAGGTGGACACCGTCACCGTCGACAACCAGGCCGGCGCGCAGCGCGCGATCACCCACCTGCTCGGCCACGGCCACACCCGCATCGCCTACCTCGGCGACCGGTACGACATATGGACCCAGGCGGAACGGTTCGCCGGCTACCGCGACGCGCTCGCCGCCCACGGGCTGCCGCTCGACGAGACCCTGGTACGGCACGGGCTGCGCACGAGGAAGTCGGCCTGCGCCGCCGTCGCCTCCCTGCGTGACCTGCCCGACCCGCCGACCGCGCTGTTCACCAGCAACGACCTGATCACCCTCGGGGTGCTCGACGCCGGCCACGCCGCGCCGTTCGCCATGGTCGGCTTCGACGACCTGCCGCTCGCCGAGCGGCTCGATCCCCCGCTGACCGTGGTCAGCCAGGACCCGGTGGCGCTCGGCGGCACCGCGGCCAACGTGCTCTTCTCCCGGATCGCCGGCGACCGTTCCGCGCCACGCTCGGTGGTGCTGCTGACCCGCCTCATCGTGCGCGCGTCGGGGCAGAAACGGGCGCGCGTGGTCGGCGGACGCTGAGACCGGCTGCCGCGCGCCGCTAGGCCGCACCGCCGGGACGGGCGCCGCCCGGAGCCGGGGAGGACCCCGGCCGGCGCCCCGCACGTGGGCCCGTCAGGGCCGCCCGGGAGCCAGCCGCAGCGTCAGGATCTGGAACGGCCGCAGCGTCAGTCGCACCGCGGCACCGGCCGCCTCGTAGCTCCCGTCGTCCGTGATCGGCCGCTCCAGCAGGTCGGTGACGGCCACCGACGCCAGGTCGAACGACGGCGTCAGCGTGGCCCGGGCCCGCCGGCCGTGCGCTTCGTACAGCCGCACCAGTACGTCCCCGGACCGGTCGTCGGCGAGCTTGACCGATGTGATGACGACGCCCTCGTGGTCGACGGTCACCAGCGGCGCCACCGCGGCCGCGCCCGGCACCGTACGCTCCGGCAGGTTCAGCCGGTAGCCCTCGCGGATGGCGTCCGGGACCTGGGCGCCGATCACGAACGCGTAGCGCAGCCGGTGCCGGCCCTGGTCCTGTTCCGGGTCGGGGAAGCGGGCCGAGCGCAGCAGCGACAGCCGGACCGTGGTGGTGGTGCCGCCGTCCGCCCGCACGTCGCGGGTGATGTCGTGGCCGTAGGTGGAGTCGTTGACCAGCGCGGCACCCCAGTCGGGCTCGCCGACATGCAGGAAGCGGTGCGCGCACACCTCGAACTTGGCAGCGTCCCAAGTGGTGTTGACGTGCGTGGGCCGCTCCACATGGCCGAACGGGATCTCCGCGGTGGAGTGTGCGGCCCGCACATCCAGCGGGAAGGCCGCCTTGAGCAGCTTCTCCCGCTCGTGCCAGTCGACCACGGTCTCGATGTCCACCTGCCGGCTGCCCTCACGCAAGGTCAGCACCTGCTCCACCCGGGAGTTGCCGAAACTGCGGACCACCCGCACCCCGCCGCCCGTGCCGGCCGCGCCGTCCGGGGAGCCCTCGAACGCGGCGACCGAGTCGGCCTGTGTCAGGTCGCGCACGCTGTTGCGGTAGAAGGCGTCGATGTCCCAGGCGTCCCAGCGGTTCGGGAAGTCCTGGTGGAGCTGGAGCAGGTTCGCGGTCGCGCCCGGCGCCAGCGCCTCGCGCTCGGCGAGGGTGTCGTACGCCGAGGTGATCAGGCCGCGGCCGTCGATCGTGATCCGGACCAGCCCGTTGTCGAGGACGAACCCGTCGCCGGACGGCACCGGGCGCACCGTGGCCGCGCTGCCCGCCCGGGGTGCGGCACCCATCGCGGGCACCCCGTCCCGTGCGTGCGGCGCCGCGTTGAACACCACCTCGCCGCCCTCGCCGCCCTCGCCGCCCTCGCCGCCGTCGTCGCCGTCGTCGGCCGCGGCCAGCGCGCGCTGCGCGGTGTCCACCAACTCCCGCAGTTCGCGCCCCACTTCGGTGTATGTCTGCTCCGCCTCCCGGTGCACCCACGCGATCGACGTGCCCGGCAGGATGTCGTGGAACTGGTGCAGCAGCACCGTCTTCCACAACCGGTCCAGCGCGTCGTGCGGATACGGCGCGCCGGTGCGCAGAGCGGCCGTCGCCGACCACAACTCGGCCTCGACCAGAAGGTGTTCGCTGCGCCGGTTGCCCTGCTTCGTGGCGAGCTGGCTGGTCAGGGTGCCGCGGTGGAACTCCAGGTACAACTCGCCCACCCACACAGGCGGGTCCGGGTACTCCGCGCGCGCCTTCGGGAAGAACTCGGCCGGCCCCTCCACGCTCACCCGCGGCGAACCCTCCAGGCTGGCCAGCCGGGAGGCCCGCGCCAGCATCTCCCGGGTGGGCCCGCCACCGCCGTCTCCGTAGCCGAACGGCACCAGCGACCGGTGGGTGTGCGCCTTGTCCCGGAAGTTGCGCTCGGTGTGCGCGATCTCCGCACCGGTCAGGCCGCTGTTGTAGGAGTCGACCGGCGGGAAGTGGCTGAAGATCCGGGTGCCGTCGATGCCCTCCCAGAAGAAGGTGTGGTGCGGGAAGGCGTTCGTGGTGTTCCAGGAGATCTTCTGGGTGAGGAACCAGCGCACCCCGGCCAGCTTCATCAGCTGCGGCAGCGCCGCGTTGTAGCCGAAGGTGTCCGGCAGCCACATGTCCTCGGTCTCGAGGCCGAACTCCTCCAGATAGAACCGCTTGCCGTGCACGAACTGCCGTACCAGCGACTCGCCGCCGGTGATGTTGGTGTCCGGCTCCACCCACAGGCTGCCGGTCGGCAGGAACTGCCCGGTCTTCGCCTTCTCCTGGGCCCGCGCATACACCTCCGGGCGGTGCTCCTTCAGCCACGCCAGTTGCTGCGCCTGGCTCATCACGAACCGGAACTCCGGGTGGTTGTCCATCAGTTCGGTGACGTTGGAGACGGTCCGCGCCACCTTCCGTACGGTCTCGCGCAGCGGCCACAGCCAGGCCGAGTCGATGTGCGCGTGGCCGACCGCCGAGATCCGGTGCGCGGCGGTGCCGGCCGGCGCGGCCAGCGCCGGGATGAGCGCCTCGCGCGCGGCGGCCGCGCTGCCGCCGATGTCCTGGAGGTCGACCAGGTCGAGCGCGTCCTCGATCGCCCGCATGATCTGCCAGCGCCGGGTGGACTGTTCGGGCAGCTCCCGCATCAACTCGCCGAGCACGTCCAGGTCCTGGACCAGCTCGAAGACGACCGCGTCGAAGACCGCGAGGTCCAACCGGCGTAGCTGGTACAGCGGTTCGCCGGCCGGCGGGCGCCCGCCGCCGTCCCTGCCGCCGTCGCCCGTACCGCCGGCGTGCACATCGCCCGCGTTCGTACCGCCCGGGTCCGTACCGTCATCGGCGCCGTCCGCCAGCCAGCCGGCCCGGTCGCCCGCCGCGGTCACGCCGAAGGTGAGCTGTTCCGGGCCGGTGTGCATCACCACCGGGTTCGCCGCGGCCTCGACGTGGAACAGCACCTCCTCGCCGCCGCGGGCCGGGGACGCGACCGGCAGATGGGTGTTGCGCGGGTTGAGTGCCTTCACCGCGGTGCCGTCCGGCCGGTAGGCCAGGCCCTCGGTGGAGAAGCCGGGCTCGGTGGTGCCGAACCCCAGGTCGACGACCGCCTCCACCGGCAGCCCGGCCCACTCCTCCGGCACCCGGCCGCTGATCCTGAACCAGCTCGTCGACCAGGCCGGCCCCCACCGGTCGCCGACCCGCGCCGGGGCGTACTCGGCGGCCAACCCGGCGGCTACCGGCACCGGTTCGCCCGGCACGTGCCAGACCTCGACGGCGAGCGGCACCGTACGGGCATGGACGGCAGGGCGCAGGCGCTGGTTCAGCACGCGGTGCAGCCGCTCCTCGGTGCTGGCGGGATCGCTGTGCATGGAAGGGGGCCCTCCCTCTCGGTGGGTGCGTGCCCGGGGTCGGCCGGGCGGGGTCGGGTTGCGGACGCTGGTTGCGGGTACGGCGGTGGTGGCG
>NZ_JACEGK010000594.1:0-4564 GCF_056859195.1 Streptomyces sp. NH27 | reverse complement strand
GCTTGCGTCGGCCACCGGACTCCCCGTCGCGCCGGCGCCGTCGAGTCCGAGGGCGGTGCTCAGGAACTCCAGCAGGGCGGCGCGTTCTTCGGCGCGGGTGCCAGGGGCGGCGGCGCGTGCCGCGGCCGCGATGACGCCGGGACCGGCGAGCGTGAGCCAGTCGACGGTGTGGCGGCCGTGGTTGCCGTAGCGCTTGGGGGTCGGGAGCGCCGGGCGGGCCGGCTGGGTGCCCGCGGCGATCGCGTTGAGCGTGCGGAGCGCGCCCATCGCGTCGAAGGTGTGCTCGTCGGCACCCCAGAAGGGGTAGCCGCCGACCTGGACGGTGTCGATCAGCCCGCGCAGCGCCTCGTGGAGGACCGTGTCGTGGGCGTGCGCGGCCGCGTCCGCGGGCTTGTCGGCAGGGCGGCGGCTGCGGCGCTCGTCGAGCAGCGCGATCCGGCGGACCGCCGCGGCGGCGGCGCCGATGATCGAGGCGACGCCCTTGATCAGGCGCGGGTCGGTGATGCCCGGCAGCACCTTGCGTACGGCGGCGGGTATGTCCGCCTTCGCGTCCGGTACCGCGGCCAGGAGTGCGGCGGCCTGCTCGTCGGTGACCGCGCGCAGCACCGCGGAGCCCGCCTCGTCGCGGGGGCGCAGCGCGTGCCAGTACCACAGCGGCGGCACCAGGTCGGTGCCCTCCGCGTAGCGGTTGCCGCGACCGCCGGTCACCACGTCGCCCAGCTCGATGCCGTCCGCGTCGTGCAGGTGGACCCGCTCCGACCAGTTGCCCTGGATGGTCGGGTGCAGTACGGCGCCGCCCGGCAGCCGCAGCGGCGGCAGGGGAGTGCCGTCCCCGGAGGTCACCGGGCTGCGGCTGCCGTCCACCGAGCACGCGGTGTACGTGTCGGCCGCCTCGTCGTGCCGCACCCACCAGCCGAGCAGGCCGTCCTTGCTGCCGAACGGCGTTGCCTCCAGGCCGGGTGGGAGCGGAAGCAGGCGGGACGCGATCTCGTTCACGCACGTGCCGGCGCCGTCGCCGGCGAGGGCGCTGTCGAAGAAGGCCGGCAGGGAGGCGCGGCCGCGGACGGCCGCCGCCGGGTCGTACTCGTGCCAGCGGCCCTCGTGCAGCACCCAGTACGAGATCCCGTCGCACGCGATCGGGCGGCGCTCGGCGAAGGAGGTGTCGCCGGGCAGCACCGGTCGGGCGCCGTAGCAGCGGCCGCCGCCCGCCAGCGCGAGCGACACCGGGCCGGAGCTGCGGTACGGCGGGTCCAGGTGGCCGGCCGGGTGGAAGGCGTCGGCGGGTCGCCCGGACCAGGTGGCGCGCCGCTCCTCGCCGTAGCCGGATGCGATCAGCCACTGGCCGTCGACCAGCCGCACGGTGGGCCGCCGCCAGGAGTGCGGGTTCGGCGCGGGCAGGGTCAGGGTGCGCTCGTCCAGCACCGCGTCGGGCCCGACGGCGGCCACGTGGGTGCCGTTCATGACGATCAACGCGGGCCAGGCGTCGTCGAGTTGGAACCACTCGCTGTCCTTGACCGCGTGCATCTGCCGCGCGACGTAGGAGTCGAGGGCGGGCCAGCCCAGTTCGTCCAGGACGCCCGCGCGCAGGGCGCGGGCCAGGACGGGCGCCACGTCGAACGCGGTGAGCCGGTCCACGGCGCCGGGCGCGGTGGCCAGCACGCCGGGGTCGCCGAACGGGGCGAGACGGGTCAACTGGCGGTCCAGTTGCGGCAGTCCGAGCGGCCGGTACAGGTCGTCGGCACGGTCGGCGAACCATCCGCCGACGACCGCGCCCAGCACCGGGTGCGCGGCCAGCGTCCGCAGGTTCTCCGGCCCGTCGCTCCGGTTGGCGGCCTCCTCGACGGCGGTGCGCAGCAGCGGTACGTACCTCGGGTCGGCGGCGACCGCGGCCAGGTCGCGGCGGCCGGGGTTGTCGTCGGCCAGCCAGCGGGCCAGGTCGATGGAGACGCGCTTGTCCGGGTCGGTGACCGGCACGCCCGTGGCCAGGCATGCGTCCAGCAGGTCGGGGGCGATGTCGCGGTGGCCGCGCTCGGCGGTCAGCCGCACCGGTTCGCCGTCGCGGGCGAGCTGCGGCGCGAACCGCTCCACCAACTCCAGCTCCGCCGCGATCCGTTCGTCGCTACGGCGCCAGCCGCGCTGCCGGAACTGCGCCCACTGCCCGAACCACCATGCGGCGCCGGGCACTTCGTCGCGTGCGTCGGCGTCGGCGGCGGCATCGGTGCCACCGGCGGTGCCGGCATCGGTGCCGGCGCCGGTGCCGGCACCGGCGGCGGCAGCGGGCTCCTGGGCGGCCCCTTCGGCGAGCAGCGTGAACGCGCCGGACTTCTCCAGCAGTTCCAGCCACATCCTGTCGATCGCGCCCCGGCCCTCGGAGGCGTTGCTCGCCTCGGCCGGGAAGAGGCGCAGCAGCCGGGTTCGGGCGGTGCGGCTGTCGCGGGCGGCGGTGAGCAGCGCGGTGCGGGCGGACTTCCAGAACGACACCGCGGCGCGGCCGATCGAGCTGGTGCCGAGCAGTTCGCCGACGAGCGCGGCCTCCTCCGCGAGGGCGTCGCGCCCGGCGGCCTTGGCGAGCCGGCGCAGGTCCTCCATCAGCCCGGCGTGCGGCGGCAGCCCGGCGATGGCCCGCTCCACGCACAGCAGCCGGAACTGGGTGAACGCGACCTCGGGCGAGAGGCGTTCGGACAGCCCCCGGGCCTGCTCGCGCAGCGTCTTCCCGTTGAGCGCCCCGGCCGCGGCGAACTCCAGGAAGACCTCCCGCAGCCGCTCCTCGTCGATCTCCAGGGCATGCCGCCGCTCGGCGTCGCGCGCCTTGCCGAAGTACGTGGACGCGTACGTCGTCGACTCGGCGGCGAGGAAGATCCGCGCCACCTCCTCGTAGTACGTGGGCAGGAAGTGCGGCACCGAGCGGTCCAGCCGATCGCCGATCTCGGAGAAGCCGTCCTTCGCGTGGCCGGGCTTGGTGGCGGCGAGCCGGGTCAGCCGCTCCATCTCCTTCACCACGGCAAGCGCGTGGCGGGAGTTGGCCGGGTCGTTCACCAGCGCCCAGGCCGGGAAGCCGAGGGACTGCCGCAGCACCCGGCCGACCGGGACCGTCGTGCCCGTGCCCGTGTTCGCGTCCCTGTCCGCACTCGCGTCCGGAGCGTCGGCGGGATCGGTCCCTGCGGCGGTGCCCGCGGTGTCGGCGGTGTCGGCGGTCCCGGGGGCCGCAGCCGCGAATCCCGGTGCGAAGCCCAGGTATTCGAGCGACAGGTCCTCCGCCTCGCCCAGCGCCTCGGGCACGAGCCGTACGACGGTGCGGCCGTCCAGGACCGGGTGCGCGTAGGCGCGGGCGACCAGGACATCGGTCGCGTCGCCCGCCCGGTCGGCGCCCGTTGCCGAATTGGCCTTCCCCGCAGCCGTCTTGGAGCCCGCGGCCGACCCCTTGCGGGGAGCCGTACCGGCGGCCCCCGACGCCGCCCCCGAGACCGTGCCCGACACCTCACCCGATGCCGTGCCGGACTCCGCATCCGACCTCGCGCCCGTACCCGCCTGCCGATCGAGCGGCAGCACCGCCCCCGCGGCCAGCAGATCCCCGTCGTTCATCGCTTACCCTCCATGCCCTCTTCGGTCTCCTCGGGCACGACCCGCCCCGCGTACAGCGCCGACGCCATCCGGTGCCCCTCCGACCACGCCACCGGGTCCACCTCGGACAGCCGCAGCCGGCCACCCCCGCTGCCGCGCCACTCCAACTCCCCGGTGACGGCCTCCGCTTCGGGGTAGTCCGCGCCGAGCCACAGCGCCGCCTCCACCGGCCGCCCGGCCGCCATGACCTGGCAGACCGCGTGGCCGCCGCGCACCCGGTAACCGAGCTGCGTGGCACGGGCGGTGGCGTGCCGCAACTGGACGAACCGGCCGCCCGCGTACGTGTTCAGGTGCGTCGCCGCGTCGTCGATCTCCGGTCCGCGCCGCCACACCTCGCGGAAGAGCTGGCCGATGCTCTGCCGCACCTCCAACTCAGCGGCGAACTCACGGAGTTCGTCGAGGTCGGCGGGGTCGGTGAGCAGCACGGGGTGCGGTATCAGCACGGCGGGCGCGGCCAGCCGCACCGAGTCGCCGTCGAGATCGACCACGCCGAGGCCGCGCTCGGGGTCGGCGTCCCGCAGGAAGCCGGCCCGGGTCAGGTCCGGGCCGCCGTCCTCGGCGACCGGCGCCACCACCAGGTCCCGCAGCGCCGCCTGCCAGGCCGCGTCGGGCCAGACCCGGGCGATGAGCGCGGCCGGCACCGGCAACGAGCGCACCAGCCAGGTGTCGGCCTGCGCCAGGCACTCCCGCTCGTGCCGCTCCAGCCACTCCGCGAGCTGCTGGAGCCGTACCACCTCCGGGTCCGTGCGCAGCTTGCCCGGCACCTGTTTCAACGCCCGCCCCGCGGCATTGCGGCACACCACCCGTGCGCCGTCCAGCGTCACGGCATAGCCGCCCGCCGCCTCGATCCAGCCCATCCCCGGTCCCCTCCAGCACGTTTGCCTGCCAGGTGGATCACACTAGAAGCAGGCACCGACAATCGCCCGCCGGCCCGGGGTCGTAC
>NZ_JACEGK010000593.1:0-4580 GCF_056859195.1 Streptomyces sp. NH27 | reverse complement strand
GTGGTGTGTGTGGCGGCCGGAACGGGCGGTGGCCGAATGCCCGTTGGGGGCGCTCGCGGCCGTACGCGGCTGTACTCGACCGGTGTGCTTCGTCTGCGTACGGCTTCGCCGCTGATCGGCCGTGCGAACGCTCAGTCGGGCGGAGGCGTGCTGCGGCGCGCGGCGACGGTCCCGTACAGGAGCCAGCCGTCGAGCCGTTCGGACGTCGGGGCGGCCGGGTCCCATCCACGCGCCGTGGTCTCGTCGAGGAAGGCCCGGACCGTGCCGGGCTCGTGCAGGTTCAGCCAGGGGCCGTTCGCGGTGGCGACGGTGCCGGAGGGGGCGTAGCCGTCGGGGACCAGCCGGCCGGGGCCGCCCTGGAAGACGATCAGGAGCCGTCCGGACTCTCCGAGGCGACGGAGCGAGAGGACCTCACGGCAGACCGTTCCCCGGGGGTCTTCGACGAGGTGCTCGTGCCGCACGGACCACAGGAAGGTCGCGTCGCCGACCACGAGACGCCGGGGCTTCTTTTTGCTGCGCACCATCAGCGGATCGTAGCGCCCGTCCGGACAGGCTTTCCCGCTGTGCGGGGGGAGAAACGACCGGCTGGGCATGACCGTTGCCCGTAGCCTGCTTGGTTGCGGATACGGAACGCGCTGATCGACAACCCCGCCTCATCGCCGAGGCCAGGCGGCCCTCCGAGGCGAACGGGCGTGAGCGAAGTTCCGGGCGCCGGCCGTTCGTTGCCGTCGGACGGGTCGGGACGGGTCGGGCGACGTGCGCCCGGTGGCCGCGGGGCGGTATCAGCTGGTGCCGGGTCGAGGAGTCCGCTCGGCGTCGAGTTGGTGGTCGGCCCAGACGTAGCTCTCGGGGAGCAGGTCGGTGATCGGGACGGCCCGGAGGCGGTCGCCGGAGCCGACGATGACGGTGAGCGCCGGGAAGTAGTCGAGGAGGACCTGGCGGCAACGGCCGCACGGGGGCACGACCCCGCGGTCGCGGTCGCCCACGGCGACGATCGTGACGAGGTCGTCGATGCCCTGCGTGGCCGCCACGCCGAGCGCGACCAGCTCCGCGCAGGGGCCGCCGGTGAAGTGGTAGACGTTCACCGCGGTGACGATGCGGCCGTCCCGCGCGCGGGCCGCGGCCGCCACGGTGTGGTTGTCGCCGCGGCAGGCCGTGGCCGCGACATCGGCCGCCGCCCGGATCAGTTCGTGGTCGACGCGATCGGTCGGTGAGGTCATCTTCTCCGCCTTCGTACGGTGCCGGGCGACGTTGGTCCGACGACCACAGCTTGCCCTGTCGACGCGATCGTCGCGTACGCGGCCGCGCTCTTCGTCCGAAACGTCCGGCACGGCGCGGTGCGAACCGGGGTGCGGCGGCGGACGTGTCGTAGTACTCCTGGGGAGCACACAGACATGTCCTTTCTCGCGTGGAGTCGTCGATGGCCGTTCGCCGGGTCGTGCCCAACATCCAGTCCGAAGCCGCGCAGGAGAGCCGGGAGTTCTACGGACGGCTGGGATTCGAGGAGGTCATGAACCACGGCTGGATCATGACGCTCGCCTCCTCGGCCAGCCCGGCGGCGCAGATCAGCATCATGACCGAGGACAGGACCGCGCCGGTCACCCCTGACATGAGCGTCGAAGTGAGCGATGTGGACGCGGCCTACGCGGTCATGCGGGAGAGCGGTGCCGAGATCGTCCACCCGTTGCAGGACGAGGAGTGGGGCGTGCGCCGGTTCTTCGTCCGCGACCCCAACGGGCGGGTGGTCAACGTACTGGGTCACCGTTGACGACCGCGTGCAGGCGACGGGCGGGACAGACGGCCGGCGGTGGCCTCTAACGTGGCCACCGCCGCCCGTCAACAGACCTGTCCTCGAGGGGTGTTACGGCTTCAGGCGGATGACCTGCGGGTCGTGGTCACTCGTCTGGTTGGCGAACTCGGCGTTGATGTGGACCACGTCGTAGTCCACGTGCTTGCCGAGGTTCGGGCTGACCAGGATGTGGTCGAGCACCTGGGAGTTGCCCTCGTAGACGTAGGAGTAACGCTCCGCGGACGGAAGGGTGTTGACCAGGTCGGTCAGCACCTTGCCGTTGCCGGTGAGGGAGTTCACCGCGGGTGAGAACTGGTAGTCGTTGAGGTCACCGAGGGCGACGACGTCGGCCTTCGGGTCGGCGGCCTCCAACTGCTCCACGAAGTCGTGCTCGAGGATCGCCTGGCGCACCCGCTGCACCTCGGAGCTGCGCACCGGCGGCTGGAAGCGGCTGTCGACGCCCTGGTCGCCGCCCTTGCTGTCGAAGTGGTTCGCGATCACGAACAGCTTCTTGCCACGGAAGGTGAACTCGCCCGCGAGCGGCTTGCGGCTGCTGTTCCACGCGGGGTCGTTCGGCGCGATCCGGCCGGGGGAGGCGGTGAGTTCGGTCTTGTCGCCCTTGCCGGTGATGCCGACCGCGGTGGTCGAGTCGCCGCCGGCGTGGTCGACGAAGCCGACCCGGGCCGGGTTGAAGAGGAACACCTGACGGATGTTGCCGCCGGGCTCGCCGCCGTCCTTGTCGTTGACCGGGTCGATACCCCGCCACTGGTAGTGCGGGCCGCCGGCCGCGGCGATCGCGGTGGTGAGCTTCGTCAGCGTCTGGTCGGCGGCCACCACGCCGTCGTCCTTGGCGCCGTCGTTGTCCTGGATCTCCTCCAACGCCACCACGTCGGGCGAACGCAGGTTGGTGACCAGGCCCTTGGCCAGAGCGTCGAACTTCGACTGCGGGTTGTCGGGCGCCAGGTTCTCCACGTTGTACGTGGCGATGGTGGCCTGGTCCG
This sequence comes from Streptomyces sp. NH27, assembly GCF_056859195.1. NCBI lineage: Bacteria > Bacillati > Actinomycetota > Actinomycetes > Kitasatosporales > Streptomycetaceae > Streptomyces > Streptomyces sp. NH27. The sequence goes on along the minus strand of NZ_JACEGK010000593.1, from coordinate 1,790 downwards.
TCGCCGCCTTCGCGGTCACCTCGGGCTTGATGCCGCCGCTCTTGACGGTGCCGAGGGTACGGGCCTGGAGCGCGTACGTGCCGGCGAACTGGTTGTAGTCCAGCGGGCCGGTGGTGGTGCCGTTCAGCGTGTCGCCGACGTTCGCGGTCGGGAACGCGGAGGTGGAGGTCGGGATGAGCGACTGCACCATCAGACGGCCGGAGTTGGGGTTGTCGTAGCCCGTGTAGAGGGTGCCGCCGCGCTTGGTCGGGTTCTGCTTCGGCTTCACCGTGACCCACAGCTCGGAGTACGGGTCGGTGGCGCCGACCACCCGGCTGCTGCCGATCTGGACGTTCATCCCTTCGAGGGAAGCGTACAAATCGAGCGCGTATTCGGACGGACGCAGGGGGAGGCTCTCGATGGAACCGCCGCCCGCACTGGGCGCGAAGGAGTCGGGGACCTTCTTGTCATCGAGGACGACAGGGGCGGGCACCGGGTTGCCGCTGGAGATCTTGGTCACCGTGGGCTTGGTGATCTCCGTGACTGCCTGGCCCCCGGCGGTGGTTCCGCCCGGGTAGTAGTCCGAGACCGTACCGGCGACGGAGACGCTGTCGCCGACCGAGACCGTGGGAGTGGAACTGGTGTAGACGTAGATTCCCTCGCTGGTGCGCGGGTCGTTGTCCGGGTGCGGGTCCTGGAACCAGAAGCCCTGCGACGAGCCGTAGGCGCGCACGCCGGTGACGATGCCGGTCGCGCCGCTGATCGCCTTGCCCTCGTACGGCGACACCCGGGTGTCCCCCTGGATGTCGTGGATCTTCACCGTGGCCGGCGGTGAAGTCGGCGGCGTGGTGGGCGGAGTGGTCGGCGGCGAGGTCGGGCCACCGCCGCCGGTGCCCGCGGAGTTCTGCGGGTTCGGGTCGCCCGCGGTGAAGTCGGCGGCGTTGTCGTCGGTGTCGGTCAGCGTGGCGTTGCGCGCCACCGACTCGGTGTTGCTCGCGCCGGCCGCCGGGCCGCTGCCCTCGTGCACCACGGCCGTGCCGTAGCCGACGAGGTCCTTGACCCGGGAGTCCGCGGCGCAGTCCGCCGCCGTCACGCAGGTCAGCGGGTCCGCGCCCTGCACCAGTGCGACGGTGCCGGACGTGCCGGACATCGCGATGTTGCCGGTCGCGTCCGGCGTCGGCAGCGCGGTGCTGCCGCCGGTGCCGGCGGCCTCGCCGACCAGGTAGCGGCCGCCCGCGGCCAGCGACCCGGCCAGCGGGGTGGCCTGCCACTTGGAGGTCGCGGTCGGCGCGCCCGACAGGTACTGGATGCTGTAGTTGCTCAGGTCCAGCGTGGCGGCACCGGAGTTGGCCAGCTCGACGAAGTCGTTGGTGTAGGTGGCGCCGGCGTTGCCGCCACCGCCGTACACCTCGGCGATCACCGCGTCGGCGGACGGCGTGGCGAATGCGGAGTGGACGCCGATGCCCGCCAGGACGACGGCGCCGGCTATGCCGAACGGCAGGACCCGCTTGCGCAGCAGGGCCGAGCGCGGCGGTTGCGATGCGGACGTGGCCTGCGCGGGCTGCGCAGCCTGCCCGGACATACCGGGTCTCGCAGGGCGCGAGGCGCCCGCTGGGGAGTGCGACACCGGAGTGGATCTCCTTTGTGCGGTGGGCGATTTACGGTGCCGCGGGCGCTACTGCCCCCGGGGAGGGAGGAGGAGACACGCGCGAACGCGCTCAAGATACGCGCGTAGATCTGGCCGCAGAAGGTACTTGGAGTTAATTCTCCGTGCCCGTCGCCGTGTACCTGCTCGCGGTGCGCTATGGGTG
>NZ_JACEGK010000592.1:0-4613 GCF_056859195.1 Streptomyces sp. NH27 | reverse complement strand
GGCATGCCCCGCCCGAACCCGTCCCGGCACGTTCCGTTCGAGCCTTTTCCGTCATGCCCGCCCGGCGTGCCCGCCCGAGCTCCCTTCGGCGCGCGGCCCCAACTCCCTTCCGTGCCCCGCCCGGACCGCCTCCGCGTGGCCGCCCGGGCCCGTTCCGGATGCTCCGCCGCCCGTCGCCCGGCGCCCCTCCCGACGGGCGACGACGCGCCCGGCCGACGGGCATTCCGCCCCTTCCGACCCAACTGCGTGTATCCGCAACGTAGATTTCCGCGTCAGGCGCCTCAAGTGCGATTTTCAGTCGTACGCTCGGATTCATGGCTGACGCGGCTCATCGCATCCTCGAAATCGCCGAACACGTTCTCCCCGGCCCGTTCCCGTTGCGCGTGCGCGCCTGGGACGGCAGCGAGGCCGGACCGGTCGGCGCACCCGCGCTCGTCTTCAGGAAGCGCCGGGCACTGCGCCGGTTGCTGTGGCGGCCGGGCGAACTCGGCCTGGCCAGAGCGTGGGTGGCCGGCGACCTCGATGTCGACGGCGACCTCTACACCGCGCTCGACACGCTCTCCGGGCTGATCTGGGAACGCGGCGAACCCGATCCCGCGGCCGGCCGCAGCGAGAGCGTGCGCCAGGCGGCGGAAGCCCTGCGCGACCCGGCGACCTATCGGCTGCTCCGCAGCGTGCTGTCCCTGGCCGGCCCCTGGCTTCCGCCGTCCCCGCCGCCCGAGGAGGTACGTCGCCGCGCCGGCCTCGCGCACACCAGGCGCCGCGACAAGGAGGCCATCGCCCACCACTACGACGTCGGGAACGCCTTCTACGAGATCGTGCTGGGCCCGTCCATGGTCTATTCCTGCGCGCTGTGGGCCGACTCCGATCTCGGCGCCGCCGAGGCGAGCGCCGGCACCGCCGAAGCGCGAGCCGTGGCCGCCGCCGGCGCGGACTCGGTGGCCGGCGCTTCCGCCCAGGGCACCGATCCGGTCGGCGCCGCCGGGATCACCCTGGAGCAGGCGCAGTACGCCAAACTCGACCTCGTCTGCCGCAAGTTGGGGCTGCACGAGGGGCAGCGACTGCTGGACGTCGGCTGCGGCTGGGGCTCCCTGGTGCTGCACGCCGCCCGGCACTACGGAGTGCGGGCCACCGGCATCACCCTGTCCGTGGAGCAGGCCGCGTTCGCCCGCAAGCGGATCGCGGAGGCCGGGCTCGCCGACCGTATCGAGATCCGGGTGCAGGACTACCGCGACGTCGAGGACGGCCCGTACGACGCGATCTCGTCGATCGGGATGGCCGAACACGTCGGCAGCGCGCGCTACCTGGAGTACGCGCGGACGCTCTACGCCCTGCTCAAGCCCGGCGGCCGGCTGCTGAACCACCAGATCGCCCGCCGCCCGCTGCGCAGCGAGGAGAAGTACCGGATCGACGAGTTCATCGACCGCTACGTCTTCCCCGACGGCGAACTCTCCCCGGTGGGCGCCACGGTGGGCCGGCTGGAGGAGGCGGGCTTCGAGGTGCGCGACGTGGAGGCGCTGCGCGAGCACTACGGGCGCACCCTGCGCACCTGGGTGGCGAACCTGGAGGCGCACTGGAAGGAGGCGGTCGCCGTGACCAGCGCCGGCCGGGCCCGGGTGTGGCGGCTCTACATGGCCGCGTCCGCGCTGTCCTTCGAACGCAACCGCATCGGCGTCAACCAGGTGATGGCGGTGCGCACCGACCCGGTCGGCCGGGCCGGTCTGCCCGCCACCCGTTCGGCGTGGCTGTCGTAACGCGTTCGACGGCCGTTCGAGCAGCCCGAACTCCGGTTGCGGAGAGCGATTTCACGTCACTTGTGCGTGAGGTCCGATGCTGCTGGGAAGCCGCCTGTGGTGCGACGGGACCGCAGGCGGCGCCCTGACCGCACGTCAGTAACCCCTAAAATAAGACAACATGGCCACTTAGACGCCCTGTTCACGTCTCCCAACCCGGATACGCTTTTCTCTGCGCCCCGCCGGCCCGGATGGTGGAACGCAGACACGGCGAGCTTAAACCTCGCTGCCCTTTGAGGGCGTGCCGGTTCAAGTCCGGCTCCGGGCACTCTCCCCGACAGCGGCGCTGGCGCGGGAGAACGCCCGTTCCCATCCGGGCTTCCGGCGCTCGGGCGCAGCATGGGCGCGTACGGCTTCTCCCGCGGCGCCCGACGGCCGCTTCGCGCCAGGGCCCCGTCAGGACTCCGCGGACGCCCGCAGCCGGCCCGCGGAGGCGACGGTGGCCGCCGCTTCGCGTTCGCTCAATCCGGTGTGGACCGCGGCCGTCACCAGAGCCGGGGCCAGCGCGTCGCCGAGACCGGCGTCGTAGGCGCGGCAAGCCGCCCAGAAGAGGCGGCCGTTGCGCTCACCCTCCTGGGAGTCCAGGACGAAGCGGATCAGGGCCGCGGCGCGCTTCTCGGCCGGATGGCGCGGGGCCGGCGGGGCGGGTCCGCGGCTCGGCGGCTCGGGCGGCGCGGCCAGCAGCAGGAGGGCGGGCGGCGCCGGGGCCAGGGGGTGCTGGGCGGTACCGGGCTCCAGGAGGTAGCGGCCGGCGACGGTACGGGAGCCGGGGCCGACCACGTAGCCACCGGCGCCGCGTATGTCGATGCCGGGAGCGAGCCGGCCGGCGGAGTTGGGCACCGGGCCGGGCGCGGTCAGCCACAGATGGCGACCGCCGCTGGGGGTGAGGACGGTGACGGTCCGCGGCATGGCGAAGTCGCGCCGCTCGGCGAGGGCGCGCAGCGCGGCCATACCGTCCGTGCCGTGCTTGACGTCGAGGTCGAGCCCCACGAGGTAGTGCGGGGCGCGGCCGCACGCGATGCCGTAACCCGTCGCCCAGGGTGCGAGGGCGAACAGGGCGCGGATGCGGTCGGGGTCGGTGGTCGCGTCGTGCACGCCGTGGCCGGGGCGGCCGCAGGCGCCGCGGCAGTCGGTGACCCGGGGCTCGTCGCGGTGCGGGGAGCGGACGGCGGGAAGTTTCGTGCGGGACAGCGGGAAGACCGGCAGTCCGCGCAGGGCGGTCAGCAGCGCCGTGTGCAGGGCGCGGATGTGGTCGGGGCGTGGCATGGCCTGCTCCCTGATTTTCGAACGCGTGTTCGTCTCCACCCCTCAGTGATACCGCGCCCGGCCCCCGGCGTCCACCTCATACCGCTCCGTGTCGGCGTGCGGCGGGTCACGGTGCCGTCCCCCCGGTGCCGCGGCACGGCGGCCGGGTAATACCGTCGGCACTGGCGGCATCGTCGGCGCGCACCGGCCGGAGGACCGCCCGGGGCACCGCACAGGGCAACGCCGGGGGGCGTGGCCGATGGTGCGCCCCGGGACGCCGGCCGGGTGCGGGGCCCACGCGGGACCGAGGGGTGGGGGCAGATGGACGAACGGCACACGCACGGCGAGGACCCGTACCGGGACGGCGGCGAGGAACGGCTGGCCGCGGAGGGCGAGGTGGCGCTGGCCCGGCTGATCATGGACAGCGGCGACCTGACGCACGCCGCCGACCATCTGGGCAGCGCGTTCGCGGCCGATCCGCGGCTGCCCGACGCGCACGAGGCGCTCACCGAACTGGCCGGGCGGGCCGGCGGACCGGCCGCGGCCCTGGTGTTCTTCCCGCCGGACCGGTCGTTCGTCGGCGCGGTGGTCTGCCGTGCGCACCTGCTCGCCGCCTGCGAGGAGTGGGGCGAGGCGGTGCTGCTGATCGCGGGCGCGATCCGGGCCCGCTACGACCACCCGTGGGCGCACGTCGCCTGGCTCACCCAGGAGGCGCTGCCCGCGCTGCTGTCGGCCGACCTGATGACGCGGGCGCTCGCGCACATGGTCACCGCGCTGCCCGAACCGCTGCCCGAACCGGGCCGCGAGGCGATACGGCCCTTCCACGAACTCGTCGCCGCCGTGGTCGAACACCACCCGCACGACGCGCAGCTGGCCGCGATCGGCTCGGCGCTCGCCCGCCGGATCGGCGACACCGACCAGGCGGTGGCCTGGGCCGAGCGGGCGCACCGGCTCCGGCCGGACCACGTCCCCAGCATCATGCTCGGCTACGCGCTGCGGGCGGCCGGGCGGCCCGACGACGCGCTGCGGGTGTGGCGCGAGGAGATCGCCAGGGACGCCACCGACCTGTCCTTGATGGTCGACATCGCCGAGCTGTACGCGTCCACCGGGCGGGCCGCGCAGGGCCTGCCGTGGGCCGAACGGGCCGCCGCGGCACGCCCGGACGACCCGCAGGCGGGTCCGGCCGTGTTCGGGGTGCGGTACGCCGCCGACGGCGACGCCGCCCATCTGCTGGCCCTCGCCGACCACCTGCGCGCGCACCCCGACCACTCCTACGCGGCGACCGTGCTGGCCCGGCACAGCGAGTGGCGGCCGTGGCTCGGTGTGGTGGCGGGCGCCACCGAGGCCACCGTCAACGTGCTGCACCAGCTCCTGCGCAGCCCGGACGCCAACACCGCCCGCGACCGGCAGGTGCAGCTCAGCGCGTCGATGATCGAGCCGCCCAGCGCGGTGCTCGCCTTCCTGATGTCCTTCCCGAACGGCGAGGTGTCCAGCCACTCCGTCGGCAACCCCGACCCGCGCGAGCCGGTCGGCGCGGTCGGCCGCACCCTGTGGGCGTACGACGGTCTGGTCGCC
>NZ_JACEGK010000591.1:0-4642 GCF_056859195.1 Streptomyces sp. NH27 | reverse complement strand
CCCCACCACTCCACCGAAACCCCCGCCCCGGCCTCCACCCGCTAGCGATTCCCGCTTCCCGCCGCTTCCCGCCGCCCGCCCGGCGGCGCATCGGGGGGATCTCCGTCGGCATGAAGGTCGCGGGGTGCCCAACATGCGGTTCCCCGCGCCCCCCTGACAAAGGGGTGCGCGGGGAGCCGGGAGAACGGGAGGGCCGAGCTTCCTTGCCTACGGCTCCGTGCTCGCCGTTGCCTCCGCCTCGGCCTCCGCCTCCGCCTCGGCCTGCGCACGGGCCTGCGCACCCGAGAGGCTGCGCAGCGGCACCTCCTTGATGGTGAGCATCAGCAGGAACGCCAGCAGGGCCACCCCGGCGACGATGATGAACACCAGGTGCATCGAGTCGGCGAACCCCTGCTTGAAGGGCGCGGCCAGCGCGGGGTCGAGGTGCTTGAGGAAGGACGAGTCGGTGACCACGGACTTCGCGCTCTGCGGCGAGATCGCGTCGGGATGCGCGGCGACGGCCTTCTGGAAGTCCGGGTGCGACTGCGCCTTGCCCAGCGCCGTGGTGATCTTGCCGCCGACCGTGCTGAACAGCACCGACAGGAAGATCGCGGTGCCCGCGGTGCCGCCGAGCTGCCGGAAGAACGTCGCCGACGCGGTCGCGGTGCCCATGTCCTGCGGTGGCACCGCGTTCTGCACGGACATCACGAGCGTCTGCATGGTCAGGCCGAGCCCGACCCCCATCAGCGCCATGAACGCCATGGTCCTGGGCAACGGGGTGTCCCACTGCACCTGGTAGTGGAACAGCAGCATGGTGACGAACATCAGCGCCGTGCCGACCACCGGGAAGATCTTGTAGCGCCCGGTCCGGGAGGTGGCCTGGCCGGCGGCGATGGAGGCGACCATCATGCCGAGCATCAGCGGCAGCATCTCCAGGCCCGACCTGGTCGGGCTCGCGCCCTTCACGATCTGGAGGTACTGCGGGATCATCAGCAGCCCGCCGAACATCACCATGCCGACGATCAGGCTGAGCAGGCTGGTGCGGCTGAAGACGTTGTTGCGGAACAGCCGCATCGGGATCAGCGCCTCGTCGCCCATGCCGCGCTCGACGAGGATCCAGGCGATCACCCCGACGACGCCGACGGCGTAGCAGAGCACCGCCCGCGCGGAGAGCCAGCCCCATGCCTCGCCCTGCTCGGCGATGAGCAGCAGCGGCACCAGGCCGACCACGATGGTCACCGCTCCCCACCAGTCGATGCGGTGATTGCGCTTGACGTGCGGCACGTTGAGCACCCTGGCGACCACGAACAGCCCGATGATGCCGATCGGCACGTTGACCAGGAACACCCAGCGCCAGCCGGCGATGCTCAGGATGGAGGACTGGCCGGCGAGGAAGCCGCCGATCAGCGGACCGGCCACGCTGGAGGTGGCGAAGACCGCGAGGATGTACCCCTGGTACCTGGCCCGTTCGCGCGGCGGCACGATGTCGCCGATGATCGCCAGCGCCAGCGACATCAGACCGCCGGCCCCGATGCCCTGGAAGGCGCGGAAGACCGCCAGTTCCACCATCGAGGTGGAGAAGGTGCACAGGATCGAGCCGACGATGAAGATGCTGATCGCGGCGATGAAGTACGGCTTGCGCCCGTGGATGTCGGAGAGCTTGCCGTACAGCGGGGTGGCGATGGTCGACGTGATCAGGTAGGCGGTGGTGGTCCACGCCTGCTGGTTCAGGCCGTGCAGGTCGTCGGCTATGGTCCGGATCGCGGTGCTGACGATGGTCTGGTCGAGTGCGGCCAGGAACATGCCCAGCATCAGACCGCTGAGGATGGTCAGGATCTGACGGTGGGTCAGACCTCCGGGTGCGATGTCGGCCGCGGGGGCCGAGGGCCCCGGGGCGGCCCCTGACGATGGTGAGGTCCGGCTACTACTGCTCACTTGGGTGTTCTCCTGGATCTGACCCGGGATGCGGGCCCGGCGGTGGTGCGGAAGCTGGAGGGGGCGGTCGCGCCGCCCGGTGCGTCGGCGCCGTGTTCGGGCGCCGGGTCGCTGTCGTGGCCCACGGGGCCGGGGTGGGCGTGGCCGTGCGGGTCGCCGTGGCCGTGTCCCTGCGCATGGTCTTGCGCGTGGCCGTGGCCGTGGCCGTGGCTGTGGCTCTGCGCGGGAGCGCACACGGGCCGCACGTGTCGTTCGGCGACGTCGTCGTTGAAGCGGGCCAGCAGGCGGCCGAGGTCCTGGCGGTCCGAGCCGGTCCAGGCGGCGAGCGCGTCGGCCAGTTTCTGGTCGCGCTGCGAGCGGTAGCGCTCCACCGCGGCGAGCCCCTGCCCGGTCGGGGAGAGCAGGGTGCCGCGGCCGTCCTCCGGGTCCGGTCGCCGTTCGACCAGGCCCCGTTCGACCAGCGAACGGATCTGCCGGCTCACGGTGGACAGGTCGAGCAGGGTGTCGGCGGCGAGGTCGGTGGCCCGCCGCGGGCCGCCCTCGGCGAGCCGCCCCAGCAGCACCCGGTCGCCCCACCCCTCGTCCCGCACCCGCTGCTTCCACGCGCCGACCAGCCGCATCAGCCGCGCCAGTTCGTCTCCGACGTTGGCGCTCTCTCGTACGACCTCGGCCTCGTGCACCACGCCGGTGCCGTGCGCCGCGGCGGTGCGGTGCGCAATGTCCGCTGCGTCCGCGGCGTCCGTCGCGTGCGCTACGGGTGCTATGTGCGCTACGTCTGCCGCGTGCGCGGCGCCGACCTCGTGCGCCACAGCCGATCCGTGCGCGACGCCGGTCGCGGGTACGGCCTCGGTGTCCGTCGCCCTCGCCCCCTGCTGTCCGATAAACAGTTGTTTGCCGTCAGCAACTTATATTACTTGCTGAGGGCAAGCAACTGAACGCGGGGGGCGCCCGGAAGCTACTCGATCGTGTCGTCCTGAGTCGTGCTCACCCGGTGCACGCCCTGGATCTCCGCGAGCGCCGACGCGAGCTCCACCACCGGCCGCGGCCCCTGCACGGTCAGATGCACGGTGACGGTGCCGCGGTGCTCGGGCTCGTGGTCGTGCTCCGCGGACAGGTCGACCACGTTGAAGCCCATCTTCGTGCAGGACGCCAGAGCGGTCCGCAGCACGCCGCGCCCGTCCTCGTAGTCCAGCCGGAGCCAGGCGGGGGAGCGGGTCGAGCCGGGGATACGGGCGGCCAGCGGCGCGAAGCCGAGCACGATCAGGAAGTGCGCGCCGGCCACCACCAGGGCCAGCACCGGCAGCCCGGCGCCCGCCGCCATGCCGATCGCGGCCGTCATCCACACCACGGCCGCGGTGGTCAGGCCGCGCACCACGTCCTGCCGTACGAAGATCAGCCCGCCGCCGATGAAGCCGATCCCGGAGACGATCTGCGCGGCCACCCGCGACGGGTCCAGCACGGTGTCGTGGCCGAGCACATCGCTGAAGCCGTACTTCGACACCAGCATGATCAGCGCGGCGCCGAGCCCGACGAGCGTGTGGGTACGCATCCCCGCGCTCTTCTGGCGTACCTCGCGCTCCAGCCCGATCGCCGCCGACAGTACGAACGCCAGCCCCAACTCGCCGATCTGCGACCAGCCCTGACCGGTCGGTTCGCCCCACATCGCCAGTTCCATCCGACTCACTGTAGCCACCGGCCGGTGCGCCGGACCGTCAACCGGGCGGCGCCTCGCGGACCACGTCCGCAGGGTTCTTGTCGTCGCGCAGACCCACGAATCGGGGGTGGCGCAGCATCCCGTCCCTGGTCCACTCGGTGAACGCGACCTGCGCCACGAGCACCGGTTCGGCCCAGTGCACGGCGCGTTCGCGCACCGGGTCGGCGAACGGCGATGCCGGCCGGGCGAGTTCGTCCAGCCGGGCCCGCACTTCCCGCAGCACCCGATCGCGGTACCCGGTGCCCACCTTCCCCGCGTAACGCAGCGTGCCGGCCGCGTCGTGGTAGCCCAGCAGCAGCGCGCCGAAGCCGATCCGCGAACCGGCCGGCTCGGTGAACCCGCCGACCACGAACTCCTGTCCGGCCGCGCACTTCAGCTTCAGCCAGTCGTGCGAGCGGCGCGGCTGGTACGCGGCGCCCGCGCGCTTGGCGATCAGCCCCTCCCAGCCGCGCGCACAGGCGTCGGCGAGCAGCGCCGGGGTGTCGCCGTCGTAGTTGCGGTGCGGGGTGAAGCGCAGCGGCCCGCCGTACGTCAACGCGTCCCGCAGCAGCACCTTCCGGGTCCGCTGCGGCACCCGGCCGATGTCCCAACCGGCCAGCGCCAGCACGTCGAACACGTAGTAGTGGACCACCACCGGGCTGGCCCGCACCGCCCGCGGATCGGTCAGCCCCATCCGCTGCTGGAGCAGCGCGAAGTCGGTACGGCCCGCGCGCAGGGCCACCACCTCGCCGTCGACCGTGAAGTCCGCGCACTCCTGCGCCGCGAGCGCCGCCACCACTTCGGGGTACGTCGCGCTGATGTCCCGTCCGGTGCGCGACAGCAGCCGCACGCCGTCCGCGTCGCGTACGGCCAGTACCCGCACGCCGTCGAGCTTCCGCTCGAACAGCCAACTCCCGTCGAACGAGCGGCGGTCGGTGGGGGTGGCGAGCATCGGGGAGACCGGGAGGTCGGCCCGGTGCGCGGGGACCGGACGCAGCAGGTGGGACGGCACGGCGGAGGGGCTCAGGGTGGGAG
>NZ_JACEGK010000590.1:0-4663 GCF_056859195.1 Streptomyces sp. NH27 | reverse complement strand
GAGGGTGACCGAGGCGAAGAAGGGGGCCTGGGTGAGGTGGTCGAGGAAGGCCGCGGCGGTGTGGGGGGTGAAGTAGCCGGCGGCGACGGCGCGTTCGGTGACGCGCTGGAGGCCGAGGACCTGGTCGGCGGTGCGCAGGTCGCGGAAGAGGGTGGGGACGGGCCGGACGGCGGGGACGGTGAAGCCCGCGGCGGCGGCCAGGCGCGGGAGTTGGCGGCCGATGGCGCCGTTGCGGACGACGCGGTCGGTGAGGTGGCGGGTGTAGGCGCGGGCGACGGCGAGGTCGGGGTGGTCGATGGAGAGGGACTCCCAGTCGGGTTCGGCCATCACGAGCAGGCCGCCCGGGCGCAGGACACGGCGGGCCTCGGCGAGGGCGCGGACGGGGTCGGCCACGTGCTGGAGGACGCGGTCGGTGTGCGCCCGGTCGACGGTCGCGTCGGGGTAGGGAAGGGCGTGCAGATCGGCCAGGTGGACGTGGGTGGAGGGGAGTTGGGCGGCGCGGGCGCGGGCCCGGGCGGCCATGTCGGGGTTGCGGTCGAGGCCCAGCACGGTGCCGGTGGGGGTGGCCGCGGCGGCGAGGGCGGCCAGGTCCGTGCCGGGGCCGCAGCCGAGGTCGAGGACGGTGTGGCCGGGTCGTATCGCGAGGGCGTCGAGCGCGGCCTGCTTGTACGCGCGGGCGGCACCGGTGGCGGCGAGCCGGTCCTGGTAGACGATCCGGTCGGGCACGGCCGCCTCGAACACCGCGTCCGCGGTCCGGGCCAGCGACCGCGCCTCGCGGGCGAGCACCTCCCGCCCCGCGGCGGTCAGCCGCAGCGGGCGCTGCCGCTGCCCCGGCCGGGGGTCCAGGTACTCCACGAGCCGCTTCGCCGCCAGCCGGGCCAGCGCGCCGGACAGGCTGCCGCGGCCGAGCCGGGCGCCGGTCATCCGCTCGACCGCGCTGTTGACGGCGTACCCGTGCAGGGGGCCGTCGGCCAGCGCGCTCAGCACCAGCATCTGCGCGTCGTTCGTCCGCATGTCGGTCAACTCCTGTGCCGTGGCTGGTGAGTTGCGGGATGTACGCGGTGAGCTGCGGTTTCCTGGGGCGCCAGGTGCCCGGTCGGGGCCGCCGGCCACGAGCCACCGGCAGCACGCCCCGGCCCCGCGGACCCGCGGACACCGGATTCCGGCCCGCGAGACGTAACACGCGGCGCGTGTCATCGTTTCGTATTATGGCGGATCCGCTGACAGGTTCCGCACCCCTCCGGAAGGACCGCGGCATGCGCATGGCCGACCCCCTCTACGCCCTCTACACGCGGCGGTTGCGCCGCCGGGTCGCCGCGTCCGAGCCGCTGCCGCGGCACATCGGGCTGATCATGGACGGCAATCGGCGCTGGGCCCGGCAGATGGGCATCGCCAACCCGAGCCTGGGGCACAAGGCCGGCGGCGAGCATGTCGAGGACGTGCTGTCCTGGTGCGACCGCCTCGGCATCCGGCACGTGACCGTCTTCGTCTGCTCCACGGAGAACCTGGAGCGCCGCGACAGCGCCGAAGTGGCCTTCCTCATGGGGCTGATCGAGGAGGTGGTCGGCCGGCGCCTCGCCCGGTCGGACGCCGGCCGCCAGATGCACATCGCCGGCTCGCTGGACGCGCTGCCCGACCGTACGGCCCGCGTGCTCAAGGAGGCCGTGGAGGTGACCCGCGACTGCGCGACCGGGGCGCACGTCACGCTCGCCATCGGCTACGGCGGCCGCCAGGAGGTGGTCGACGCGCTGCGCGAACTCCTCTACGAACAGGCGGAGTCCGGCCGGACGCTGGGCGAACTCGCCGACGCCATCGACGTCGACGACGTGGCCCGGCACCTCTACACCGCCGGGCAGCCCGACCCCGACCTGGTCATCCGCACCAGCGGCGAGCAGCGCATGTCGAACTTCCTGCTGTGGCAGAGCGCTTACGCGGAGCTGTACTTCTGCGAGGCGTACTGGCCCGCCTTCCGCGAGCTGGACTTCCTTCGCGCGGTGCGCAGTTACTCCGACCGCCGGCGCCACTGAGCGGGCCCGCACGTGGCGCAAGTGCCCGGCCCCGCCGGCGGAATCGCCCTGACACAGCGGCCGGCCGGGCGGTACGGTCGTCGGGCCCGTCACACGGCCGAGGCGTAGCGCCGTGTTGCCGTCAGGCCGTAGAGCCGTACGGCCGTGGAGCCGTGAGGGCGCGGAAGCGCGCGGGCGCAGGAGATCTGGGGGGATCTGAGGTTGAACCGGTCGATCGTTCGCCGTATGTCCGTGACCGCGGCGGTGGCACTCCTCGTCCCGCTCGCGCTGGCTTCGTGCCACGGCTCCACGGCGCACCACCAGCACCGCGCCGCCGCCGCAAGCACGCCGTCCCCGAACCCGCACACCGCCGACCCCGACCCGCGGCACCTGGCCCTCGGCGACTGCTTCACCGCCGACCGCACCGGCACCCTGACCGGCGGACGGCGACCACTCGGACCGGTGCACATCGTGCCGTGCAGACGGCCGCACGACGCGGAGGTGTACGGCCGGTTCACCTACGTCGGCGGCGACTACCTCGACGACGCGAAGCTGCGCGACATCGGCGAGTACGACTGCGCCAACCTCACGGCCGCCTACGACATGGACACGTGGACCGTCTCCCCGACCGAGGACCTGGCCCGCTCCCTGCTGCCGACGCCGAAGCAGTGGGCCACCGGCGACCACGACGGCATCTGCTACTGGACTCCCCGCGACGGCAGGACCACGACGACGCTGCGCCGCGACAGGACCACGCTGAGCGCCGACCGGTACACCTACCTCGATGCCGCCAACCGGCCGGAGTCCGCTCTCGCGCCGACCCCGCGGTCGCAGGGCGAGGACGACCGGGACTCGTACCAGTTCTGGGCGGCCGGAGTGGCCGACTCGCTCACCGCCGAGGCGCAGTTGCTCAACGGACATCACTGGCCGGCCCGCGCGCAGGGCCCGGTCAACGCGCTGGTCCAGCGGGTCGGCGCGCTCGCCGCGCTGTGGCGCGACGCCTCGCAGGACGTGACCCTGGCCTCGATCAAACGCACGACGCACACGCTCCAGGGCGAGAACTCCGTGCCGCAGGAGCGCGCCGTCCGCCAGGCGCTGGGCCTGGCCACCACCCGCGCGCGCTGAAGCCGCGACCAGCGGCCGCTCGACCCCCACCGCCCGGGGCCGCAACCGGTGTCACGGCGAAGCCGCACCCCCAGTTGGTAACGAGTTGGACGAGGCTGCCCCGAGCCCTCTTGACGCTCCACTGACAGCGGGCCTACCTTGACATTCGCCAATAGGAAAGTTTCCTAACAGTGAACTGAGGGAGGATGGCGCGCATGGCTGGCACCCCCGGAACGCCGCGCGTACTGCGCGCCATGAACGACCGCGCCGCGCTCGACCTCCTGCTGGAGCACGGCACGCTGTCGCGGACCCGGATCGGCAAGCTCACCGGGCTGTCCAAGCCGACCGCGTCGCAGTTGCTCGCACGGCTGGAGGCGGCCGGACTGGTGCTCGCCACCGGCACCACCGCGGGCCGCCCGGGGCCCAACGCCCAGCTGTACTCGGTGAATCCGGCCGCCGCCCACGTCGCCGGGCTCGATGTGAACACCGAGCGGGTCCGGGCCGCGGTCGCCGACATCACCGGCCGCACCGTGGGCGACTTCCGGCTGCCCACGCCGAGCCACCGCGCCGGCAGCGCGGTGGCGCACGTGGTGCGGGCGCTGGAAGGCGCGGTCAAGGCCGCCGGGCTGAGCCGGGCCGACCTGCACCGGGTGGTGATCGGGACGCCCGGCGCGTTCGACCCGAGCACCGGACGGCTGCGCTACGCCAGCCACCTGCCCGGCTGGCACTCCCCCAGCCTGCTCGACGAGTTGGCCGCCGCGCTGCCGATGCCGCTGGAGTACGACAACGACGTGAATCTCGCCGCGATCGCCGAGCAGCGCATCGGCGCGGCCCGCGGGCACGGCGACTTCGCGCTGCTGTGGAACGAGGAGGGCATCGGCGCCGCGTTCGTGATAGGCGGCAAGCTGCACCGCGGCTGGACCGGCGGCGCCGGCGAGGTCGGCTTCCTGCCGGTGCCCGGCACCCCCCTGGTCCGCAACGTCGTCAAGGCGAACAACGGCGGCTTCCAGGAGCTGGCCGGCTGCAACGCGGTGCTGCGGACCGCCCGCGAGCTCGGTCTCGACGTCCCCGAGGGCAGCCTGGAGGACGCCGCGGCCGTGCTGCTCGGCAAGGCGGCCGCGGTCTACCAGGAGTGCGAGCAGGGGCCCACCGGTCCGTACGCCGAGTTGCTCGCCCGCTGCGCCACCGGCCACGCCGTCGGCCTCGCCTCGATCGTCGCGGTCCTGGACCCGGAGCTGATCGTGCTGGCCGGGAACGTGACGGTCTCCGGCGGCGAGCCGCTGCGTGCCATGATCGAGGCCGAGCTGGCCGAACTGGCCGTACCCCGGCCCCGGTTGGTGCTCGGCACGGTCGAGATGCACCCCGTACTCAGCGGCGCCCTGGAAAGCGCGCTCGCCACCACCCGCGACGAGGTGTTCGACACCTCGCGCTGACCCGTAACCGACCGCCAACCGCCACCCGCAGCACCGCAGGACCGCACGACCGCACCCGCCGAGAACAGCGGAACGGCAGCCATCCGCCGTCCCGTCGGCACCCCACACCCTCAACCGCCC
>NZ_JACEGK010000589.1:0-4668 GCF_056859195.1 Streptomyces sp. NH27 | reverse complement strand
CGCCACGTGGGGCGGGGCGGCCCCTGCGGGGCGGGCACGACCACGCGGGGGGAGGCGCTGGCCCTGGCCACCGGGGCGGGGGGTCGGGCCGGGCGGGTGGCGGACGGCGGTGCGCTGTCCGACCACGACGAGATGGAGCAGCGCCAGCAGCGCTCCGTACAGCTGTCCCTGGTACCGGTGGAATGGGGCGGAGTCCGGGTCAATGTGCTGGACACCCCCGGATACGCCGATTTCGTCGGGGAGTTGAGGGCCGGTCTGCGAGCAGCGGACGCGGCCCTCTTCGTAGTCTCGGCCGCGCAGGACGGCGAGGGCATCGGCGGTGCGACCCGGATGGTGTGGGACGAGTGCGCCGCGGTCGGCATGCCTCGGGCGGTGGTGGTCACGCACCTGGAGTCCGCGCGGGCCGGCTTCGAGGAGACCGCCGCGCAGTGCGCGAGCGAGCTGGGCGGCGACGACCCGGACGCGGTGCTGCCGCTGTACCTGCCGCTGCACGGCCCGGCGGGACCCGACGGCCACGCCCCGGTCACCGGCCTGGTCGGGCTGCTCACCGGCCGGGTCTACGACTACTCCTCCGGCGAGCGGGTCGAGGCCGACCCCTCCGCCGAACTGGCCCCGCGGCTCGCCGAGGCCCGCAACCGGCTGATCGAGGGGATCATCGCCGAGAGCGAGGACGAGACGCTGATGGACCGCTACCTCGGCGGCGAGGCGATCGACGTCGCGACCCTCGTCACCGACCTGGAGCGGGCCGTGGCCCGCGGCACCTTCCACCCGGTACTGGCCGCCACCCCGGCCGTCGAGGGCGCCCGCCAGGGCCTGGGCACCGTGGAACTGCTCGAACTGGTCACCGGCGGCTTCCCCACCCCGCTGGAGCGCGCCGCCCCGCCGGTCACCGACCCCGACGGCCGCCCCCGGCCGCCGCTGACCTGCGACCCGGACGGCCCGCTGGCCGCCGAGGTGGTCAAGACCACCTCCGACCCGTACGTCGGCCGGCTCAGCCTGGTGCGGATCTTCTCCGGCACCCTGCGGCCCGACGAGACCGTGCACGTCTCCGGGCACGGCATGGAGGACCGCGGGCACGAGGACCACGACGTGGACGAGCGGATCGGCGCGCTGTCGTCGCCGTTCGGCAAGCAGCAGCGCCCGGTGCCGTCCGCGTCCGCCGGCGACCTGGTGTGCGTGGCGAAGCTGACCCGCGCCGAGACCGGCGACACCCTCTCCGACCAGGACCACCCGCTGCTGATGCCGCCGTGGCAGATGCCCGACCCGCTGCTGCCGATCGCGATCGAGGCGCACAGCAACGCCGATGAGGACAAGCTCTCCCAGGGTCTGGCCCGGCTGGTCGCCGAGGACCCCACCATGCGGTTGGAGCAGAACCCCGACACCCATCAGGTGGTGCTGTGGTGCATGGGCGAGGCGCACGCCGACGTGGCGCTGGAGCGGCTGCGCAGCCGCTACGGGGTGCGGGTCGACGCGGTCCAGCACAAGGTGCCGCTGCGCGAGACGTTCGGGCAGCCCGCGACCGCCCGCGGCCGGCACGTCAAGCAGTCCGGCGGGCATGGGCAGTTCGCGATCTGCGAGATCGAGGTGGAGCCGCTGCCGGTGGGCTCCGGCATCGAGTTCGTCGACAAGGTGATCGGCGGGGCGGTGCCGCGCCAGTTCATCCCGTCGGTGGAGAAGGGCATCCGCGCGCAGGCCGCCCGCGGGGTCGCGCTCGGCTTCCCGGTGGTCGACATCCGGGTCACGCTCTGCGACGGCAAGTCGCACTCGGTGGACTCCTCCGACGCCGCCTTCCAGACCGCGGGCGCGCTGGCGCTGCGCGAGGCCGCCGCCGAGTGCCCGATCCACCTGCTCGAACCCGTCGACGAGGTCGGGGTGCTGGTGCCGGACGCGTACGTCGGCCCGGTGATGAGCGACCTGTCCGGCCGGCGCGGCCGCGTCCTGGGCTCGGAACCGGCCGGTGAGGGCCGCTCGATGGTGCGCGCCGAGGTCCCCGAGATCGAGATCGGCCGGTACGCCATCGACCTGCGCTCCCTGTCGCACGGCACCGGCCGGTTCAGCCGCCGCTACGCCCGCCACGAGCCGATGCCGGCACAACTCGCTGCGAAAATGCATTACTTGGAGGAGGCGGAACAGCAGACGGCGCGCGCCAGATGACTCCGCGCCGGTAATGTGGAGAGTGCTCCGAACGTGTGATGCGGCCCGCTACGGGGAATGGGCCGGTCGGAGCCGGTGCCTTGCAGGGTGCGGTCGGATGGCGAGTGGGGGCTGCGGTGACAGACGGGTTCGACTTCAGCCCGGGAGCGCAGGTCCCGCTCCTGGGCAGCGACGGCGAGACGGCCGCGACGCAGGCGCTGGCCTCGGCCGCGTACCGGGACTCCACGATGGAGGACCTGGTCGGCATCAGTGACGGCGCCAAGGTGTCGCCGCCCCGGCTGTCGCTGTTCGAGCCCAACCTCGGTGAGGCGTTCGCCCGCGCGGTCCAGGTCCGGATGCTCGGCGGCGGGCGCGGCGAACTCGTGCAGTCCTTCGGCATCGAGCCGCAGACCGTCGTCGAGCACTGTCTGGCCGCCACCCGGATCAGGCAGGAGCGCGACCAGCGGCTGAGCATCGTGATGGGGGTGTGCGGGGTGCTGTTCCTGCCGGGCACCTTGCTGTGGCTCGGCGCCTTCCAGCTGCGCCGCTCGCTGGCCGGCATGAAGGAGAAGGGCAACAAGGCGGGCGTGCTGGGCGGCGCGGTACTCGCGGCCGCGGCGCTGCTGGGCGTGCTGCTGGCGATCAGGCCGCCGTTCAGCGGGTTCTGGCGGGAGTACTTCCGGGTGGTGATGGAAGTACCGGTGATCGGCTGGTACCTCGCCCGCCGGATCTGCGAGCGCACCGCCAAGGACCTGCGCGACCGCTGGGCGGACCTGGCCGGCGGCTCCGGGGTCGGCGCGAAGATCCCCGAGGCGGTGCCCCGCAACCCCAACCAGCTGCGCGCCGAGACCCTGCGGCAGAGCCTGGCGAAGCTCGCCGCCGAGCAGAGCAGCAACGTCGTCTTCTACGCGGGCCCCAAGGGGATACTCGGCATGGGCAGCCGCTGGAGCAGCTGGCAGATGGCCGAGGAGTTGGTGCCGCGCGAGGGCATGAAGGAGATCAACCCGTTCCGCAGCTGGGATGTGATCCGGGCGATCCACGACCGGCTGCGGATGCTGGAGCGCGGCCCCCTGCACACCGGCGGCTTCCCCAAGCCGTCGATACGGCACTGGGTGGTGGCCCCCATCGCCGAGGGTGCCGGCAGCATCTCCCGCCCCACCGGGACCGAGGTCGAGGCGTACACCGTCAAGGACTTCGAGATCCAGCGGATCTGCAACAGCCAGCAGTTCGGCAAGGGCAACCGGCACTACCTGGGCATCCAGTTCGTGCTGTGGGACGGCAACCTCGTCATCACCCTCATGGTCACCGTGACCGTCCTCGCGCAGACCCTCCGGGTCGAGGTCACCGGATACGCGCTCGGCCCGATCAAGGGCCTGTTCAACTCCAAGCCGTCCGCGCCGACCAAGACCGTCAACAAGTCCGTGAAGTTCTGGGAGACCAGGACCGTCTCGCTGCCGGTCGTCAATCCGACCGAGGTGGTCCGCCTCACCGCCCGCGCGCCGCTGACCCGGTTTCCCTCGATCCTCGACCACCTCGGCGGCTCCCTGAAGCTCCCCGAGCCCTTCGGCCTGCGCCACACCTGGGCCGACAAGCCCTGGCAGCACCGCTTCATGGCCGATGACGCGTTGCGCGCCGCCACGCCCGTCCTGCGCGCCGTACACGCCGCCGCGATCCAGGTGATGGACGAGAACGGTGTCGACATCACCCAGTTCACCAGCCGCTCCATGGCACTGAGCGGCATGGTCCAAGCCGTCGAGCCCAAGAAGGCCGACGCCTACGACGCGTGACCCTGCGGGGTGGCCGCCCCTGACCCTCCGGGGTGGGCGGTGGCTGTCGGTTCAGGGACTACCTGTCGGTGGTGGGCTGGGGGTACCTCCCAGGCGAAGCTCTGGGGGAGCGCAGTTCCCCGCGCCCCTGGTTTTGTGCGGCTCCTTCCGCGAAAAGAGCCGCACATACCCAAGGGCGCGGGTGGTCCCGGGGCCGACAGGAACTCACCACCCCGGAGGGTCAGCTCGGCCACGCATCCGCCAGCAACTTGCGGGTGTCGGCCAGGAGTTGCGGCAGGACCTTCGTGTTGCCCACCACCGGCATGAAGTTGACGTCCCCGCCCCAGCGGGGCACGACGTGCTGGTGCAGGTGCGCGGCGATGCCGGCCCCGGCCACATCCCCCTGGTTCATGCCGATGTTGAACCCCTGCGCCCCGGAAGCCGCCCGCAGCGCGGTCATCGCCTGCTTCGTGAGCAGCGCGACCTCCGCCGTCTCGCCCTCGTCGAGATCCGTGTAGTCCGCGACGTGCCGGTAGGGCACGAGCATGAGGTGCCCGCTGTTGTACGGGTACAGGTTGAGCAGGGCGTACGCCCGCTCCCCGCGCGCGATCACCAACCCGTCCTCATCGGACTTCGACGGAATCACGCAGAAGGGACACCCGTCGCCCGCACCGGGCCCGGTCGGCTTGTTCTCGCCCTGGATGTACGCCATCCGGTGCGGAGTCCACAGCCGCTGGAACGCGTCCGGACCCCCCGCCCCACCCCGCTG
>NZ_JACEGK010000588.1:0-4687 GCF_056859195.1 Streptomyces sp. NH27 | reverse complement strand
GTGGTGTGGTGGCCGGTGGTGGTGAGATGGGTGAGGGCTTGGTGGAAGAGGACGGGTTGGCGGAGGTTGGTGTACCAGTAGGTGGGGTTGAGTTCGGGTCCGTGGATGGGTTGTGCGGTGACGGTGGAGATCATCGGGATGGTGGCGGGTTGGGGGTTGATGTCGGCGAGTGCGGTGGTGATGTGGTGTTGGTGGGTGTCGACTTGGGGTGAGTGGGAGGCGTAGTCGACGTTGATGCGGCGCACCCGGTGGCCGTGTGTTTCGAAGTGGGTGGTGAGGTGGTCGAGGGCTTGGGGTGTGCCGGTGATGACGGTGGTGGTGGGGGAGTTGTGGGCGGCGATGGTGGCGTCGTGGCAGTTGAGTTGGTTGAGTTGTTGTTGGATGTGGTGGGCGGGTGCGTTGATGGTGGCCATGCCGCCGTGGCCGGTGAGGTGGCGCATGGCGGTGGAGCGGGTGGTGATGATGTGGGCGGCGTCGTGGAGGGTGAGGATGCCGGCGATGTGGGCGGCGGCGATTTCGCCTTGGGAGTGGCCGATGACGGCGGCGGGTTGGATGCCGTGGCTGATCCAGAGGCGGGCGAGGGCGATCATCATGGCGAACAGGGCGGGTTGGACGATGTCCACCCGTTCCAGCCATTCCTCGTCCGGCCCCGTCAGTGTGTCGATGAGGGACCAGCCGGTGAGCGGGTCCAGGGCGTCGGCGCAGGTGTTCAGGCAGTCGCGGAAGACGGGGTTGTCGGCATAGAGGTCGTGGGCCATGCCGGGCCATTGGGAGCCTTGGCCGGGGAAGACGAAGATGGGTCCGGGGCCGGGTGGTTGGGCGTGGCCGGTGATGAGGTGGGGGGTGGGCCGGTCCTCGGCGAGCGCACGTAGACCGGTCAGGGCGGCGTCCCGGTCATCGGCGACCACGACCGCGCGGTGGGGGAGGAGTGCGCGTGTGGTGGCCAATGCGTGGGCGAAATCCGCGAGTTGGAGGTCGGGGTCGGATTCCAGCCGCTCCGCCAGCCGCCCGCCCAGGGCCGCCAGCGCCTCCTTGCTCGCCGCCGACACCACCAGCGGCACCGCTCCACCCGGCTCCGCCGCCGCTTCACCGGGCTCCGCAGCTCCTCCGCCCGGCTCCGCCTCCGACGCCATCGGCTCGACCGCCGACGCCTCCGTCAGGACCATGTGGGCGTTGGTGCCGCCCACCCCGAACGCCGACACGCCGGCCACGAGCGGTTGGTCGGGCCGGGGCCAGCCGCCCGTGTCCGTCTGCACCCGCAACCGCAGCCGCTCGAAGGGGATGGCCGGGTTGGGCGTCTCGAAGTTGAGGCTGGCGGGGAGTTCCCGATGGTGCAGGGAGAGCGCGGCCTTCAGCAGGCCCACCACGCCGGCCGCACCTTCGAGATGGCCGACGTTGGTCTTGGCCGAGCCGACCGCCAGGGGGACCGTCCGGCCGGGTGCCGTGCCCAGCGCGGCACCGAGTGCGGCGGCCTCGACGGGATCGCCGACCGGGGTGCCGGTGCCGTGGAGTTCGACGTACTGCACGTCCGCGGCGCGTACGCCCGCGTCGGCGAGTGCGGCGGACACGACCTCTTGTTGGGCCGCCGCGTTCGGTACGGCCAGGCCCTCGCCGGCGCCGTCGTGATTGACGGCGGAGCCGCTGAGCACGCAGTAGACGCGATCCCCGTCGGCCAGGGCGCGGGACAACGGTTTGAGAACGACCAGGCCGCCGCCCTCGCCCCGTACGAAGCCGTTGGCGCGCGCGTCGAAGGTGTGGCAGCGGCCGTCCGGGGAGAGCGCGCCGAAGCGCTCGACCGCGGTGGTGCTCTCGGGCACCAGGTTCAGGTGGACGCCGCCCGCCAGGGCGAGCGCCGACTCGCCGCGGCGCAGGGCCGCCGCGGCCAGGTGGACTGCGACCAGTGACGAGGACTGGCCGCAGTCGACCGTCAGGCTCGGCCCCCGCAGCCCCAGCGAGTAGGAGAGCCGGTTGGCTATCACCCCTCGCTGGACGCCGGTGAACACGTGCCGCGTGATGCCTTGTGGGCCGCTGCGGCGCAGAAGGGCGGCGTAGTCGTCGGCGATCGCGCCGACGTACACGCCCGCGGGCGTTCCGCTGAGGGAATCGGGGGCGATACCGGCGTCCTCCAGCGCTTCCCAGCCCAGTTCCAGGGTGAGTCGCTGCTGGGGGTCCATGGCCAGCGCCTCGCGGGGCGAGACACCGAAGAAGGCCGCGTCGAAGCCGTCGACGCGGTCCAGGTAGCCGCCGCGGCGGGGCGGCAGGTCGTCGTCGGCGCCCGCCGGGCAGCGGTCGGGCGGCGGCTCGGAGATCGCGTCGCGGCCCTCGCGCAGCAACTGCCAGAAGGCGGACGGGTCGGGGGCGCCCGGCAGCCGGCACGCCATGCCGATGACCGCGATCGGCTCGTCCCGCGGGCCGGTGGCCGCACCGTCCCGCGGGTCCGTACCGGCGTTGGCACCCGCGTCGGCACCGGCGTTGGCACCCGCGTTCGCAGCCGCACCGTCCCGCGGGTCCGGAGCGGCGTCGGCACTCGTGTCCGTGGCTGCGTCGGCACCCATGTCCGCGTCGTGAACCGCACCCATCACACTTGTCCCTTTCGCTGCGCCGCCGAACGAGGAATCGCCTGGGAAAACAGGGCGGGTGACGGGACCTCAGACGGCCCCGTGCGGCCGGACCGGTAGCTTCTCCAGGCCGTGGGTGACCGTGCTGGGCCGCCACCGCAGCTCGTTCGGGTCGCCGGCGAGGGACAGGTCGGGGAAGCGGTCGAGGAGCATGCCTATGGCGATCTCGGCCTCCAGGCGGGCCAGCGGAGCGCCCATGCAGTAGTGGATGCCGTGCCCGAAGGTCATCTGGCCGCCGATCGGCCGGGAGATGTCGAAGAGTTCCGGCTGGTCGAAGCGGTCGGGGTCGCGGTTGGCGGCCATCAGCGACACCATGACCACCTCGCCGACCGGGATCGTGACGTCGCCGAGCGGCACCGGCTCGATGGTGTACCGGAACGTGGCGAGGTTCACCGGGCCGTCGAAGCGCAGGAACTCCTCCACGGCCTGCGGCAGCAGCGAGCGGTCGGCGCGCAGCCTGGCGAGTTCGGCAGGGTGGGTGAGGAGGGCCAGCACACCGTTGCCGATGAGGTTGACCGCGGTCTCCGTGCCGGCCGAGAACATCAGGTAGATCGTGGCGAGCAGTTCGCCCTCGGTGAGCTTGTCGTCCTCGTCGCGGGCCGAGATCAGCGCGCTCAGCAGGTCCTCGCCGGGGTTCTCGCGCTTGACCCGGATCAGCTTCACCAGGTACTCGCGCATCGCCCGGGTGGCCTCCTCGTACCCCTCCGGGGCGAGGTCGGACAGGACGACGGCCGCGTACCGGCCGAAGGCGAGCCGCTCGGCCTCCGGCACGCCGAGCAGCGTGCACAGCAGTTCCATCGGCACCGGGTAGGCGAACGCCTCCAGCAGGTCGATCGTCTCGTGCCGGTCCATCTCGTCGAGCAGCTGGGTGGTCAGCTCCTCCAGCATGGGCCGCATGCCCTCCACCCGGCGTGGCGTGAACGCCTTGTTGACCAGCCGACGCATCCGGGTGTGGTCCGGCGGGTCGCTGGCGAGCATGTGGCCGACGAGCGCCTCGTCGTACTGCTTCGGCGCGTGGCCCTCCTTGGTGTGCTTGGCCATCAGCTCGTTGAGACCCTTGAAGTCCTTGCTCAGCCGGGTCTCGCTCAGTGCCTGCCGCACCTCGTCGTAGCGGGTCACGATCCATACCAGCGAACCGTTCGGCAGCATCACTTTCACGGCGGGTCCGGCCTCGCGGAGCCGCTTCAGTACCTCGTGGGGGGTCTGGACGAAGCTGACGTCCAGTTCCTCGGTCACCTGCATCTCCTGCACGACTGCGCCTTCCTGACCACGGGATCGCCGCCCTGCTCCGGGTCCTGCCGGGCTGCTGCGGGGAGCATGGCCCGCGCCCCTTGCCGGGCGCTGGCGGGACACCTTGCGGAACGCTGGCGGAGCCTTGCGAGACCCTTGCCGACAGCACGTCGGTCACGCCCCGGACACGCACTCGACACCCGGGATTCCGTCAACTCGGTTGCGTCAGTTGCGCCTTTGTGCCGTCAGGCGGCAAGCCGCCTCATCTCGGTCAAAAAAGTCAAAGTTCTGCACCAGGCGCAAAACAAGTGCTCTACGATCGCACCAGCACCACTGACGGGGGGATATCCGGCGACTCGTGCACCAGTACGGACACCGGTGTGAGCTGCGAGGACGGATCGGCTGCACCCGAGGAGGTGATCGGCGGCGGAAGGTGTGCGGGCAAGCCGCCCCGCTCACCCGGCTCTTACGGTCCGGCCGAAAGAATCCGGCCGTGTTCTCGACGGCCCGAGTGGACCACGGTAAGTGTGCCCAGCCCGGACCGGGCGACGCACGATTCACCCCACCTCCCGTGAAGTAAGGATGGGCATGGCTGAACCCTCCGAGCGCGAGACCGTGGAACAGACGAGTGTGCGGACGCTCGCGCCGAGAGGGGCTGCGCGGGCTCCGGGCCAAGGGAAGGAAAAAGACCCCGGTGCATGGGAGTTACGCGTCTTCGGCTCGCTCACCGCGGTGCAGGCCGGGCGTGCGCTGCCACTGGGGCCTTTGCGCCACCGCGCGTTGCTCGGGCTGCTGCTGGTGCGGTCAGGCAACGTTGTCGCCACCGGGCAGCTCATAGA
>NZ_JACEGK010000587.1:0-4710 GCF_056859195.1 Streptomyces sp. NH27 | reverse complement strand
CCCGTCTCCTCCTCATCCGACGCCACCCGCGCGACATCTCCGAGGGGGCAACGCACTACCGCCGATCATGCTGCAAGTGATCCCTTACGAAGCGGGCGCGTACCCGATGGCCGGTACGAACGTCACGCTCATGACGTTCGAGGACGCACCGCCCGCCGTCTACGTAGAGGGGCCCTATTCAGGCCACTTGCTGGACTCGCCGGCAATGGTCGCCGAACACCAGCGGGCATACGATTGTGCGCGGGCCGTCGCGCCGTCGCCGGAGGCGTCCCTGAACCTCATCTCTTCGGTGGCGGAGGAGTTCAGCAGACCATGACCACTGCTCGCGATCTGGGCACCACCGTCGAGTGGCACAAGTCGTCGTACAGCAACGGTGACGGCGGCGAGTGCGTCGAGGTCGGCGACGGCAACCCGGCGGTGCTGCCCGTCCGCGACTCCAAGGACCCCGAGGGCCCCGTCCTCACCTTCACCCCCACCGCCTGGACCTCGTTCGTCCGCGCGCTCAAGTCCGGTGATCTGCCGATCGGTTGAGGGTTCGGCCTGCCCCGGTTGAGAACCGTACCGGCATCGCGTCCCGCACCTCGTCGCCCATCCCCCCCACGGGCACCAACCTCCCACGTCCGTAAGGCAATCACAGCGCCGCCCCCCGACCGACGGCCGACCGCAACAGCCGCATCCGACAAGGGCGCCCCCGCCGAAGTACCGGCGTGGGCGCCCCTGCACCGCAAGTGACGGTCGGTCAGGACAGCAGCCCCGGGATCGCCGAGTGGTGGGCCTGCGACAGTTCCGCCAGCGGGATCGTGAACTCGCCCTGGATCTCCAGGGATTCACCGTCGACCACGCCGACCCGGGTCGCGGGAAGGCCCCGCGCACCGCACATGTCGGTGAAGCGCAGCTCCTCCGAGCGGGGAACGGCGACGAGCGCGCGCCCGGCCGACTCCGAGAGCAGGAAGGTGAACGCGGACAGCCCGTCCGGGACGACCAGCCGGGCACCGTGCCCGCCACGCAGGCAGGACTCGGTGATCGCGGCGAGCAGTCCGCCGTCGGACAGGTCGTGGGCGGCGTCGATCATGCCGTCCCGCGACGCGGAGATCAGGATCTCGCCGAGCAGCCGCTCCCGCTCCAGGTCCACGGCCGGCGGCAGCCCGCCGAGGTGGTCGTGCACGACCTGCGACCAGATCGACCCGCCGAACTCCTCGCGGGTCTCCCCGAGCAGGTAGAGCAGGTGGCCCTCGTCGGCGAAGGCCATCGGGGTGCGGCGCGCCACGTCGTCGATCACGCCGAGCACGGCGACGACCGGGGTGGGGTGGATGGCCGCCTCACCGGTCTGGTTGTAGAGCGAGACATTGCCGCCGGTCACCGGCGTACCGAGTTGGAGGCAGCCGTCGGCCAGCCCGCGGATCGCCTCCACGAACTGCCACATGACGTCCGGGTCCTCGGGCGAGCCGAAGTTCAGGCAGTCCGAGATCGCCAGCGGCTTCGCGCCGGTCGCCGCCACGTTCCGGTACGCCTCCGCGAGCGCGAGCTGCGCGCCGGCGTACGGATCGAGCTTCGTGTAGCGGCCGTTGCCGTCGGTGGCGATGGCGACGCCGAGGCCGGTCTCCTCGTTGACCCGGATCATGCCCGCGTCCTCGGGCTGGGCCAGCACGGTGTTGCCCTGCACGAACCGGTCGTACTGGTCGGTGACCCACGCCTTCGACGCGACGTTCGGCGAGGAGAGCACCCGCAGCGCCTGCGCGCGCAGCTCGTCGCCGCCGGCCGGGCGGGCCAGCGCGCCCGCGTCGTCGGCCTGCAAGGCGTCCTGCCAGACCGGCCGCGCGTACGGGCGCTCGTACGTCGGGCCTTCGTGCGCGACCGTGCGCGGGTCCACGTCGACGATCTTCTCGCCGTGCCAGAAGATCTCCAGCCGGTCCCCGTCGGTGACCTCGCCGACGACGGTGGCGATGACGTCCCACTTCTCGCAGATGGCCAGGAACCGCGCCACCTTCGCGGGCTCCACCACCGCGCACATCCGCTCCTGCGACTCGCTCATGAGGATCTCCTCGGGCGAGAGCGTGGAGTCGCGCAGCGGTACGTCGTCCAGCTCGACGCGCATGCCGCCGGAGCCGTTGGAGGCCAGCTCGCTGGTGGCGCAGGACAGGCCCGCCGCCCCCAGGTCCTGGATGCCGACCACCAGCTTCTCGGCGAACGCCTCCAGCGTGCACTCGATCAGCAGCTTCTCCTGGAACGGGTCGCCGACCTGCACCGCGGGCCGCTTGCTCGGCTTCGTGGCGTCGAACGTCTCCGAGGCGAGGATCGAGGCGCCGCCGATGCCGTCGCCGCCGGTCCTGGCCCCGTAGAGGATGACCTTGTTGCCGGTGCCGGACGCCTTGGCGAGGTGGATGTCCTCGTGCCGCATCACGCCGATCGCGCCCGCGTTGACCAGCGGGTTGCCCTGGTAGCAGGCGTCGAAGACCAGCTCGCCGCCGATGTTCGGCAGACCGAGGCAGTTGCCGTAGCCGCCGATGCCGGCGACCACGCCGGGCAGCACCCGCTTGGTGTCGGGGTGGTCGGCCGCGCCCATCCGCAGCGGGTCCACCACGGCGACCGGCCGCGCGCCCATCGCGATGATGTCGCGCACGATGCCGCCGACCCCGGTGGCCGCACCCTGGTACGGCTCGACGTACGACGGGTGGTTGTGCGACTCGACCTTGAAGGTGACCGCGTAGCCCTCGCCGACGTCGACGACGCCGGCGTTCTCCCCGATGCCGACGAGCAGCGCGTCGGTCTTCGGCGCTTTCACGCCGAACTGCTTGAGGTGCACCTTGCTCGACTTGTACGAGCAGTGCTCCGACCACATCACCGAGTACATCGCCAGCTCGGCCCCGGTCGGGCGGCGGCCCAGGATCTCCCGGACCCGCTGGTACTCGTCCTCCTTGAGGCCGAGCGCCTTCCACGGCAGCTCCACGTCGGGGGTCTGCTCGGCGTGCTGCACTGTGTCGAGAGTCACGCGCCTACCAACTTCTTGAGTACCGACGTGAAGAAGCCGAGCCCGTCGGTGCGGCCGGTGCCGATCAGCGACTCGACCGCGTGCTCCGGGTGCGGCATGAGGCCCACCACGTTGCCCGCCGCGTTGGTGATCCCGGCGATGTCGCGCAGCGAGCCGTTCGGATTGCCGTAGCCGTCCGCGGCCGGGCCGCCGGTGGCGTAGCGGAAGGCCACCCGGCCCTCCGCCTCCAGCTCGTCCAGCACGTGCTCGTCGGCGGTGTAGCGGCCGTCGATGTTCTTCAGCGGGATGGAGATCTCCTGGCCCGCCGCGTAGTCCGCGGTCCAGGCGGTGCCGCTGGTCTCGACCCGCAGCTTCTGGTCGCGGCAGACGAAGTGCAGCTCGGTGTTGCGCAGCATCGCCCCGGGCAGCAGATGTGCCTCGGTGAGGACCTGGAAACCGTTGCAGATCCCCAGCACCGGCATTCCGGCCCGGGCCTGCTCGATGATCGACTCCATCACCGGCGAGAAACGGGAGATCGCCCCGGCCCGCAGATAGTCGCCGTAACTGAACCCGCCGGGCAGAACCACCGCGTCGACCTGCTTCAGGTCCTTGTCGCGGTGCCACAGCGGGACCGCTTCCGCGCCGGCCACCCGGACGGCGCGCTGGGTGTCGCGGTCGTCAAGGGTCCCCGGAAATGTGACGACACCAATGCGTGCAGTCACGACTCCACCTTTACATTGAAGTCCTCGATCACGGTGTTGGCGAGAAAGGTTTCCGCCAACTCCCGAATACGGGCGAGCGCTGCGTCGTCGACGGGGCCGTCGACCTCCAGCTCAAAGCGCTTTCCCTGGCGGACGTCGGAGATCCCGTCGAAGCCGAGCCGGGGCAGCGCACGCTGTACGGCCTGGCCCTGGGGGTCGAGGATCTCCGGCTTGAGCATGACGTCGACTACGACGCGTGCCACTGGCACTCCCGATGGTGTGGTGCGTGAGGTTCTCTCAGCCTACCGGGTGGCGAAATCTACGCGAGTAGATATACCGCAACGCCACATCGGCCACAGATCGCCGATCACGTTTGGATATCGGCTGAGAAAATACCTGGGTAAAGCCGCGGCGGAAAACATAGGGTCTCTGAAGCGAAGATGCTTGCGGCGTCGATGCAGCGGGAATTAACAGCAGCAACGGGTATCTCCACCGCCCCATTCCCCTCGGGCGCCCGGTCGCGGACCCGCGTGGGTCCGGCCCCGTCGCGACCGCAGGCAGCCGGCACAAGAAAGGACCGATCCCGATGGCGCAGCGCGTACTGGTCACCCTTGCCGACGATCTCGACGGCGGCAACGCCGAGGAGACGATCGCATTCGGCGTCGACGGCCAGTGGTACGAGATCGACCTTTCGTCGAGGAACGCGGACAGACTGCGCAAGGAACTCGCTCCCTACGTCGAGGCCGGCCGTCGCCGCACCCTTTCCGGTCACGCCTACAAGCGCACCCCGATCGCGCCCACCCCGGCCACCGTCCGCGCCTGGGCGCAGTCCAACGGCTTCGAGGTGCCCGCCCGCGGCCGTATCCCCAAGAAGGTCTACGAAGCGTTCAACAAGGCTGGCCGATAAGCCAGTTGGCGGCGAATCGACACCGGGGCGGCCGCGAGGCGGCGGCGCGGTGGCGGTGAATCGTCAGCCGATGGGCGGCTAATCGGCGGCTGAATGGCATCCGATCGACGTCACGTCGGCAGTCAGGTCAGCGG
>NZ_JACEGK010000586.1:0-4711 GCF_056859195.1 Streptomyces sp. NH27 | reverse complement strand
GTGGTGGAATGTTCGTGTTGTTGAACAATCAACCAGATGGGACGGTGGGACAGAGATGCAGTTCGGAATCTTCACGGTCGGCGACGTCACGACCGACCCGACCACGGGCCGTACGCCGAGCGAGCACGACCGGATCAAGGCGATGGTCGCGATCGCGTCGAAGGCCGAGGAGGTCGGGCTGGACGTCTTCGCGACCGGCGAGCACCACAACCCGCCGTTCGTGCCGTCCTCCCCGACGACCATGCTCGGCTACATCGCCGCGCGGACCGATCATCTGATCCTGTCCACGTCCACCACCCTCATCACGACCAACGACCCGGTGAAGATCGCCGAGGACTTCGCGATGCTCCAGCACCTCGCCGGCGGCCGCGTCGACCTGATGATGGGGCGGGGAAATACCGGCCCGGTCTACCCGTGGTTCGGCAAGGACATCCGCCAGGGCAT
Organism: Streptomyces sp. NH27; assembly: GCF_056859195.1. Taxonomy (NCBI): domain Bacteria; kingdom Bacillati; phylum Actinomycetota; class Actinomycetes; order Kitasatosporales; family Streptomycetaceae; genus Streptomyces; species Streptomyces sp. NH27. The sequence continues at coordinate 4,267 of NZ_JACEGK010000586.1, read as the reverse complement.
CCCGCTCGCGGTCGAGAACTACGCACTGCTGCACAAGCTGTGGCGCGAGGAGTCCGTGGACTGGGCCGGCCGCTTCCGCACCCCGCTGCAGTCCTTCACCGCCACGCCCAGGCCGCTGGACGGCGTGCCCCCGTTCGTCTGGCACGGCTCCATCCGCAGCCCGGAGATCGCCGAGCAGGCCGCGTACTACGGCGACGGCTTCTTCGCGAACAACATCTTCTGGCCCAAGGACCACTTCAAGCGGCTGATCGGCCTGTACCGCGACCGCTTCGCCCACTACGGACACGGCACGCCCGAGCAGGCGATCGTCGGCCTGGGCGGTCAGGTGTTCATGCGGAAGAACTCGCAGGACGCGGTGCGCGAGTTCCGCCCGTACTTCGACAACGCGCCCGTCTATGGGCACGGCCCGTCCCTCGAGGAGTTCACCGAGCAGACACCGCTCACCGTCGGCTCGCCGCAGGAGGTCATCGACAAGACGCTGACCTTCCGCGAGTCCTTCGGCGACTACCAGCGGCAGCTCTTCCTGATGGACCACGCGGGCCTGCCGCTGAAGACGGTCCTCGAACAGCTCGACATCCTCGGCGAGCAGGTCGTCCCCGTGCTGCGCGAGGAGTTCGCCAAGGGGCGCCCGGCGCAGGTCCCGGACGGCCCCACCCACGACGCGCTGGTCGCACGCCGCGACCAGGGTGACCAGGACACGGCCGGCACCCCGGCCGACACCCAGGAGGTGCGGGCATGACGAAGCAACTGGTTGTGGTCACCGCGGGCCTCGGCAAGCCGTCGTCGACCCGGCTGCTCGCCGACCGCCTGGCGGACGCCACCGCACGGCACGCGGAGGTCGACACCCAGGTGATCGAGCTGCGTGAGCTCGCCAACGACATCGCGCAGAACATGGTCACCGGCTTCCCCTCGCCGCGGCTGCGCGACGCCGTCGAAGCCGTCACCTCCGCCGACGGCCTGATCGCCGTCACCCCGGTGTTCACCGGCTCCTACAGCGGTCTGTTCAAGTCGTTCTTCGACATCATCGACAAGGACGCCCTGGCCGGCCTGCCCGTGCTGGCCGCGGCGACCGGCGGAACCGCCCGGCATTCCCTGGTGCTGGAGCACGCGATGCGACCCCTGTTCGCCTACCTGCGGGCAGTGGTCATACCCACCGCGGTGTACGCCGCCTCCGAGGACTGGGCGTCGGACGGCGACGGCGCACTGGCCGCCCGCGTCGACCGTGCCGCGGCCGAACTCTCCGTGCTCCTGGGTGCCCGTCCCGGCCGGCCGCTGCACCCGGCCGACGGGACGGAGCACCTGGGGGAGCCGCGGGAGCCGGCCCGGGCGGACGGCATGGAAGTGGTGCCGTTCGCGCAGCAGCTCGCCGCGCTCGCCGTGGAAGGGTGACGTCTTCGGACGGAAGATGACGCGCGTCTTCGAAAGGGTGACTTCTCCGGCGGCGGGTTGACGACGGAAGGCCACGAAGGCGCGCGCTAAGGGGCGGTGGCCTTCGGGCCGCTTCCGCGACGGCGGTCGTCCAGGAACTCGACGACCGCCAGCGCCGCGAGCGCCGCCAGCGCGATCCAGAAGATGACCATCCCGGTCGGGTACGACCACAGGAGAAGGACGACCACCGCCACCAGGACCACCAACCAGTGCAGCAGGTGGCGATACCGGTGCACCCACGGCCCCACCGGCCCCAACGACACCCCTGTGGCATCCCTGGCCGCCGCGAGCCCCGACTCCCACGCCGACCTGACCCGCGCCGCCCACCGCCCGGCCCCGCTCAGCCACGCGCCGAGGGCGACGACCACCCCCAGCACAATTACCGTGCGCACCGTCTCCCGCAGGAAGCGCACGACCTGGTCGTATACCGTCCCCGCCGCCCGCTCGTCGACGTCCGTCGGAAGGTGGTCCAGGTAGACGATCCGGAAGACCGTCAGGCCGATCCCCAGCACCGCCGCCCCCGCGGCGATCGCCAGCGCTGCGGTCACCAGCGCCCGCCGTCGGCGTGCCGCCAGCAGCACCCCGACGCCGGCCAGCAGCACGGTGACCACGGGCAGCCAGTTCCCGGCCAGTTGCAGCACCCGGAACCCCGTTCTAGCCCGTTTGACGTCATCCGACTCCAGCAGCGTGAAGTCCGTGTGCACCGGCGGAATGTGCGACGCCACCGTCAGCCCGCGGTCCACCAGCCGCTGCTTGACCTGCTCGACGACCGCCGCCAGGTCGAGCGTCACCGCGTCACCGTTGATCCGCACCGCGCTGTCGCTGTTCCCGGTGAGCGCGCCGATGAAAGCGGCGTGTGCACGGCGGTTGAGCTGCGTCCACAAGGTCTTGAAGGCGTCGGTTGCCACGAAGGAGGCGACCGTCTGGTGCACGAGGTCCCTGATGCCTTGGGTGATCGGACCGCCCAACGCGCCCAACGCCGCCTTGACACCGGGCCGCTTGTCCGGCGCCACCTGCGACAGCAGGGTGTCGATGTCGATCCGCTGCATGACCGCGTCGGTGACGGTGTCGGTCACCGCCGCCTGGATGTCGGGCTTCGACGCCAGTGGCTCGACCGTGCGCACATAGCGGTCGGTGTTCGCCATGTCGTCCGCCACCCATACGGCGACCGCGCTCAGCGGCGCGAGCAGCGCGGCCAGGGTGATCAGTACCGCCGACAGCGTCGACCGCAGCCTGTGGCGCGAGGGGAGGCGAGCTCGCAGGTCGTCGAGCTCGGCCCGCTCGCCGGCGCCGAGCGGGGCCTGGCTCGCGCCACCGGAGTGCGGGCCGTCCGCGTCGCCGGCCATCCGTACGCTCCCCTCACCGCTTCGCCGAACCGCCCGGGCACTCCGTCCTTCCGACCTCAGAAAACGGCCTCTGCGCACGCACCGCGCGCGGTGTTAGTGCGTTCGTGAACAGTCGCGGCCGTTCACGTACGGGTGACCAGCGCGTCGATCACGCAGATCAACGCACCATCGCACCGGCCGGCTCCCAACCGCTAAGGAGCGCCATACACCGCCGCGCGCCTGAGCGCTCATCGGGTCGCGCCATCCGGGTGACGCGGGGTTAGCCGCACGTAGCCGGCGGATAAAGATCGTTTTGTCGGTGCTGCACACCCGGTGAAGCACGGGTCGCGCGGCGGTCGGTCACACGAAGGGCGCACCGGGTGGACGTTCGTCTGCTGCTCAGAGCACGCAGGGCCGCGACGGGACCGCCTCCGTCCGCCCGTGCTGCGGGTCCCGCGCCCGCCGTGCCGCCGAGCCGCAGCCCGCTCGCGCGCCCCGCCGACCACTGCGCGGCCTACCACTCCGTGACCGTCATCGCCTCCCGGGACGGTCGCCCGATGGCGGTCGCGGGTGATCTCCGGTTCCTCGCACCAGTGGCAGGTAGTAGTTCCGGGGGCTGAGGATCTGCCGCCGCGCCCGGGACGGGGCCCGGGCGCGGGCGGCTCCCCGAACTGCCACGCTCCGCCACACACCCGCGCTGCCGCCTACCTGACGCGAGCCGCGCGCAAGGGCCGGCCCCGGACCACAAGTCCGGGGCCAGCTCCGCGCCATGGGCGGCCGGACGCTCCTGCGTGGCAGCCCCCCGGACCTGCGCCTAGCGTGTAGACAACCCTGGGGGGTGCGCATTCGCGCTAAGGAGATCCACCTCATGGCCCGTGGCACCCAGGACGGCTCTGTGGCCTCGGACGTGGGCGGCAGCACGAAGCGGCCCCGGCGTCCGAGTGCTGACGGCACCTCGAACCACCGCTGGTGGGTATTGGGTGTCATCTCCCTCGCCCAGCTGATGGTTGTACTGGACGCGACCATCGTGAACATCGCGCTGCCCTCCGCCCAGACCGCACTGGGCTTCAGCAACGGCAACCGGCAGTGGATCGTCACCGCCTACGCCCTCGCATTCGGCTCCCTGCTGCTGCTGGGCGGACGGCTCGCCGACTTGATCGGGCGCAAGAGGACGTTCCTGATCGGCCTGGTCGGCTTCGCGGTCGCGTCGGCCGTCGGCGGCGGCGCACCGAGCTTCGAGGTGTTGGTCGCGGCCCGCGCCCTACAGGGCATGTTCGGCGCGCTGCTGGCGCCTGCCGCTCTGTCGCTGCTGACGACGACCTTCACCGACCCCAAGGAGCGCGCCAAGGCATTCGGGATCTACGGCGCCATCGCCGGCGCGGGCGGCGCGGTCGGCCTGCTCCTCGGTGGCCTGCTCACCGAGTACCTCAACTGGCGCTGGTGTCTGTACGTCAACCTGATCTTCGCCGTCATCGCCTTCATCGGCGGCATGCGCCTGCTGCACGCGGGAACCC
>NZ_JACEGK010000585.1:0-4716 GCF_056859195.1 Streptomyces sp. NH27 | reverse complement strand
ACCCGGTCCTACGCGCCGACTTACGGCGTGGGCTCACGCCTCGGCCTTACAACCCGGCCTTACGATGCGGCTTCGCGCACGGCCTCCGGCCCGGCGCCGAGGAATCCGCGCACCACCTCGATGAACTCGGCCGGCCGCTCGTCGTGCACCATGTGCCCCGCGTCGATCGTCACCAGCCGGGAGTCCGGGATACGCGCGGCGGTCCGTGCAAGCTGGTCCTGCCGCAGGTGGCTGCCCGGGCCGCCGGCGATCACGAGGGTGGGCGCGGTGATCTCGGCGAGGCCGTCCCAGTGCCGGGCAGCCGGCGCGTTGCGTTGGACCGCGACATCCCGTACCACCCGCCAGTCGTACGGCGTGGGGCCGTCCGGGCCGTCGGGCACCGGGCGGCGCGGCTCGGCGGGGAAGGGCAGCGGGCCCTCCTCCAGCACCAGCCGCGCCACGGCCGCCGGCCGGTCCATCGCCACCAGCGAGGCGGGCACGGTACCCATCGAGTGCGCGACGATCACCACTTGGTCCTGCCCGAGCGCGTCGATCAGGCCGAGCACGTCGTCGCGCATGGCCTCGTACGCGTACTCCCCCGGCTGGTCGCTCGCGCCGTGCCCCCTCATGTCGACCGCCCACGTCCGCATGCCGTCCGCCGCCAGCGCCGCCGACACGGCCCGCCACGAACCACGGTTCTCGCCCAGCCCGTGCAGGAGCAGCACCGCCGGCCCGCCGGCCGGCCCCTCCGCTTCGCAGACCAGCCGCACCCCGTCGACCTCGTACGTCACCACTTCGCCCATGCCGCCAGGCTAGCCACGCCGTCCGGCCCGGGACCGCCGTGTTCGCGGGCGGCGTGATCGACGGAGTGCGCTCGCCGGACACGAGGCGGGGTGCGGTCAGCGGCTCTCGGCGACTCAGCAGTTCGACGACCCTCAACGGCTCAACGGCTCAACGGCAGGACGATCCGACCCGCGTGGCGCGGGTCTTCGGCCTCGTCGAGCATGGTGACGGTGACCGTCTCCCGGCTCACGCGGGCAGGGATGAGGCGTTCGGGCGCGCCGACGAGGCCGGTGCTGCACCGCCGTCACCCGCGCGGGTCGCGGGCGGAACCGGTCAGGTGGCCGCGTGCCGTATGTGCAGGTGGTCGTCGAGCGGGTAGGTCGGCGGAGCCGACGGCAGGAGCCGGTCGAACCGGTAACCGCCCTTCTCCGCGACGCGGCAGGACGCCGTGTTGTCGAGCTGGTGGAGGGGTTCGAGGCGTTCCAGACCAGCGGCGCCGAACGCGTCGAACGACCAGGCGGTGAGCACTTCCAGGGCGCGCGGGGCGACGCCTCGACCGCGCCCTGCTCGACACGGTGACCACCGCTGTCAGGACCGCTGTCAGGACCGCGGGGACATCGATGTGCTCCGAGCCGAGGAAGCGCCCAAGCGCGCTGCGCGCTAAAGGCGTTCGGGGCCGTCCTCCCGGTGGGCGGCGACGCGGCGGTAGAGGGCGTGGGCCTCTTCGGTGCGGCCGAGGTGTTCCAGGCAACGGGCCTCGTCGTTGCGGCTGGTGAGGGTGTCGGGGTGATCGGGGCCGAGCAACGTCTCGCGTGCGTCGGCGACTTCGCGGTAGACGCCCAGCGCGTCGCTCCAGCGGCCGAGCCAGCCCAGGCAGACCGCGATCTCCCGCTTGCTGACGAGGGTGTCGGCGTGGTCGGCGCCCAGCACGCGTTGCCGGACGGCGGCCACGTCGCGGGCCTCGGCCAGCGCGCGGTCCCACTGGCCGAGCCGGCCGAGGTTGACGCCGAGCGCCTGACGGGCTCGCAGCGTCTCCTCGTCGCTGGAACCGGCGGTGCGGGTGAGGACGGTGACCAGGTCCTCGTAGAGCACGAGGGCGTCGGAGGTGCGGCCGAGCCGGGTCAGGCAGATGCCGGTCTCGTAGCGGACGGCGAGCGTGGCGGAGTGCTCGGTGCCGAGCACGCGGGCGCGGACCGCGCCGACCTCCCGGTAGACCTCCAGCGCCTCGGCCCAGCGGCCGGCCTGGCCGAGGGTGAAACCGGTCTCGAACCGGGTGCTGAGCGTGTCCGGGTGCTCGGGGCCGAGCACCCGCGATCGGGTGTCGGCGACCTCGACGGCGGTGGTGTACGCCTCCTGCGTGCGGCCCAACTGGGCCAGGTTGTAGGCGAGGTTGTGCTTGCAGCGCAGCGTGTCGGGGTGCTCGGGTCCTACGGTGCGCTCGCGCGCGTCGAGCACCGCGGAGAACTCCTGGTGGGCCTCCAGATGCCGGCCGAGCGAGCCGAGCGCGTACGCGGTTTCGTGCCGCGCGGCGAGCGTGTCGGTGTCGTCGGGCCCCAGCACCCGGCGCCGCACCTCGGCGACGTACGCGTACAGCCGCAACGCCTCCTCGGACCGGCCGAGTCGGGTCAGGCAGTAGGCCGCTTCGTGCCGGCTGGCCAGGGCGTCGGGGTGTTCGGTGCCCTGGGCGCGGTCGCGGGCGGTGGCGACGACGGTGTGCAGGTCGTACGACTGCTGCCAGTTACCGATCCGGCCGAGGTCGTCGGCCTCGGCCTGGCGGGCGGCGAGGTCGGCGAGCGCGGCCGGGTCGGCGGACGCGGTGATGGTGCGGGTGGACCAGGCACCGGTCAGTTCGTGGCGGGCTGTCACGGCGACCGTACGGGACCGGGTGGAGCGGGCCTGCGGTCCGGTGGTCAGTGCCCGCGCCCAGTCGGGTACGGCGCCGGTCGCGATGGCGATCTTGTCCCCCGCGCGCATCGCCTTGAGCCGCCCGCCGACGTCGGCGGCGTCCTGCGGGCGGTCCTCGGGGTCCTTGGCGAGCAGGTCGAGGATGAGGCGCTCCAACTCCACGGGCAGCTCGGGGCGCTGGGCACGCGGCGGCTCGGGGATGTTGTCGCGGTGCCCGACCAGGATCGACCAGGCGTCGCCGAGGTCGAACGGCGGGTGCCCGGTGGCGAGTTCGTACAGCACGCAGCCCAGCGAGTACAGGTCGCTGCGCTGGTCGACGGCGGAGTTGCCGATCTGCTCGGGGGACATGTAGTGCGGGGTGCCCATGGCGACGCCGGTGCCGGTGAGGCGGGAGGTGAAGCCGATGTCGTGGCCGAGCCGGGCGATGCCGAAGTCGCAGATCTTCACGGCGCCGTCGGTGAGCCGCATGATGTTGGCCGGTTTGAGGTCACGGTGCACGACGCCCTGGGCATGCGTGTAGGCGAGGGCCGCGGCGACCTGTTCGGCGATGTCGGTGACGTCGGGGACCGGCAGCGGGTGCCGGCGGGCGTCGTCGAGGACCTGGAGCAGATTGCGGCCGTCGAGCAGTTCCATCACCAGGAACAGCACACCGTCGTGCTCGCCGAAGTCGTGCACGACGGTGATGCCGCGGTGCTGGAGCGCCGCCGCCACCCGCGCCTCGCGCCGGAACCGCTCCTGGAGCACCCGGGTGAACCCGGCGTCGCTGGAATGCCCCATCGGCTTGAGGCACTTGACCGCCACCCGGCGGCCCAGCGACTCGTCCAGCGCACGCCACACCTCGCCCATGCCGCCGCGGCCGATCAGTTCGTGCAGCCGGTAGCGGCCCTGGATCAGCATGCTGTCGGCGCGGGCTCCCGCGCCGCCGCCTTCCGAGTCGGCGGTGGTGGCGCCTGTGCCGGCGCCACCCTGCCCCATGGCCTGCGTCGCTTCTGCCGCCGTCCCCGCCCCTGCGTTCGCGTCCGTCCCGGCCCCCATGCCGGTGCCGGTGCCGGCAAGCGGTGCCGCGCCGGCGGGTCCGTACTGTCCGTCGTGGTGTCCAGCCTCCATCAGCGCCGTGCCCCCGTGCTCATCGGTGCTCGTCGGTGCTTCCCCGCACCCAGTATGGCCGGGCAGGGCGACATAAGGGGACAGCGCATCAGGGCACTTCGGGTTCATTCGGCGGCAGGCGCCGGGCCGAAGGGCGGGTGCCGGGGCCGAGCCGGGCGACCGCCTTGAGGATGTGGCCGGGCGGCAACTGCCAGCGCACGGTGGCCGGGATGGCCCGCAGCACCCGCCCGGCGGCCCGCAGGCGGAGGTCCGCGGCGGCCCGCGACGGCGCTCTCCGCCCGTACAACTCGTGAGCGTACCGCGGCAGTGCGGCGAAGGCGGTGCCCGAGACCGCGGGCCACACCGCGAACCGCACCGGCCGCAGGGCGGCGGCCACCGGCGGCGCCTTCAGGAAGCGGACCACGTCGAACGCCTCGGGGGTGACGGCCAGTTCGGGGCGTACCTCGGTGAAGTAGCGGGCGAGCTGCGCGGTGTCGGCGGGCACCTTGGCCGGATCGAGGCCCACCAGCCGGGCGGCCTCGCGCTGTTCGTCGACATACGCGTCCGCGTGGGCGTCGGTGAGCGGGTAGCCGGAGCGGCGCGCGACGCTCAGATACGAGTCGATCTCCGCGCAGTGCACCCACAGCAGCAGTTCGGGGTCGTCGACGCCGAACCGTTCGCCCGTGTCGGGGTCGATCGCCGAGAGCCTGCGGTGGATGCCGCGGATACGGGCCCCGGCCTCCTCCGCGGCGGGCGTGGTCCCGTAGGTGATCCGGCCGACGAAGGACGCGGTGCGCAGCAGGCGGCCCCACGCGTCGCGCCGGAAGTCGGAGTTCTGCGCGACGCCGCGCACCGCGCGCGGGTGCAGCGCCTGGAGGTACAGCGCGCGGATGCCGGCGATCCACATGATCGGGTCGCCGTGCATCTGCCAGGTCACCGAGTCGGGGCCGAACAGTCCGGGGT
>NZ_JACEGK010000584.1:0-4721 GCF_056859195.1 Streptomyces sp. NH27 | reverse complement strand
GATCAACCCGATGCTGGCCGGCTACAGCTCCCCGGAGGTCGCCGTCGCCGCGGGTGGCGGTCGTCAGGCCGGGCAGCGCTTCCAGTGCGGTGCGCAGAAACCGGCGTATCGCCTTCAGCGACGACACTTGCGGTGTCATTTCGGCGTCATCAGGGGCGTCATTCGGATGTCATTGCGGCCTGTGTCGGGCTACCGTGACCGCATTGCCACAGCGACGCCGAACAGCACGCTTCGAGCGGTCCGCATGGGACTGCTCATGAGCCAGGACGATTTCGCACGTGCGCTCCGGCAGGCAGGCGAACGCGCCGGGCAACCCGACGACGCCAACAAGCGCCTCGTGCAACGCTGGGAGGCCGGTACCACGGCCGCACCGCGGCCCGTCTACGCCCGCGCCTTGGAATCCATCACCGGGCTGCCGATCGAGTCGCTCGGCTTTGCGACGACCATCCCCCAGGCCCGCGTATCGGGCGACGGGCAAGGTGGTCATGACCTTGAACCGACGGCCGGTGGCCCAAGTGCGCTCGGCAGGCGGCGAGTTCCGCAACCCGTGCTGCAAGGAAACTACAGCGGGGTGTGGCTCAGCCGTTACGAGTACTACTCGAGCAGCCGCGGCGAGACGTTCACCGGGCTCCACTACGTCATCGTTCTCCAGCACGGCAATCGGCTGACCGTCCGCAGTATTCCCGGTTCTTCGGACTCGACACTCACCGTGGATCTCACCATCGACGGCAGCGTCATCACCGGCACGTGGGTGGAACAGACGGCCGGGGAGAGCTACTACCGAGGTGCCCGCTATCACGGTGCCATTCAGATGCTGGTCGAACCGACAGGCCGCCGTATGGCCGGAAAGTGGGTGGGATTCGGGAAGGAGATGGACATGAACACCGGCCCCTGGGAACTGACTTTCGAGGACGCGTCGACGAACAAGGCAACTCTCGCCGCATACGGACGTGTTCCGCATGAAGCGCGCGGCGCGGGGTGAGCGGGCCACTCGACGGCCAGTCGTCTCCCGCCCTCACCCTTCGGGGTGGCCAGTCCTGCCGGCTCAGGGACCACCCACCGGCAGGCGATCCCGGGACCGGCAGGACGGGGCGGCCTTGGGGGGTCAGGGCGCCCTGGGGGGAGCGGTGCTGTCGCGGGTGACGAGTTCACTGGCGACTTCGACGCGGGTGGTCTCGGGGGTCTGGCCGGCGAGGAGTTGGAGGACCATGCGGGTGGCGACCGCGGCCATCTCGGGGAGCGGGGTGCGGACGGTGGTGAGTCGCGGGGTGACCCAGTCCGCGAAGTCGAGGTCGTCGAAGCCGACCACGCTGAGGTCGGCGGGCACCCGCAGCCCGAGGCGGTCGGCGGCGCGGTAGGTGCTGAGGGCCTGCTGGTCGCTGCCGGCGAAGATCGCGGTGGGGCGGTCCGGAAGGCGGAGCAGGTCGAGCGCGTGCTGGTACGCGGGTCCGTGCGAGAAGTCGCCGTAGCGGACCAGTTCGGGGTCGAAGGGCAAGCCGCCCTCGTCGAGCGCGGAGCGGTACCCGTCGACGCGGGCGCGCGAGGCGAGCCGGTCCGGCGGCCCGCCGATCACCGCGATCCTGCGATGGCCCAGCCGGACCAGGTGCCGGGTGGCCGCGAGCCCGCCTGGCCAGTTGGTCGCGCCGACCCAGGGCACGCCGGGCGGCGGCTCCTCGGCGGGCGCGATCAGCGCGAACGGAAGCCCCAGCCGGTCCAGTTCGGCCCGCTGCGCGTCCGTCAGCCCGGGTACGACGAGGATCGCGCCCCGGGTCGGCCGATTGGCCAGCGCCTCCAGCCAGTTACGGGCCTGCCGGCCGTCGCTCTCGTGCGCCGCCGACACCACCAGGCCCATGCCGACCGCGTGCAACGCCTCCTCGGCGCCGCGCACCAGCTGGACCGCCCACGGACCGTCCAGCTCCCCGATCACGAAGTCGATCAGCCCGCCCGCCGCGAGCGCCGTCGGCACCGCCCGCCCGCGCGGCGCCGCCCCGTACCCGTGCTGCTCCAGCAGCCGCTGCACCCGTGCCCGGGTGCGCGAGGCGACGTCCGAGCGCCCGTGCAGCACCTTCGACACCGTGGACACGGACACGCCCGCCTCGGCGGCCACTCGCGCCAGCCCGCCGGTGCCGCCTTCGCCGCCCGCGCCGCCTGCTCCGTCGGGTGCCGTGTCCCGCGCCATCGATCCTCGCCCTTCGCCCGCCGCTTCGCCGTACTGCCTGTCGGAGCAGTATCGCGAACCGGGCGCGGCGGCGGGCCGCGGCACTCCAGGCGAACTCACCCGGCCCGGGCGGCGTTGTCCTACCGTGGTGGGACGGGACGAGGGCGGACCGAACGGGACGAGGTGGAACGGGTGGAAGCGGAACTGACCGCACTTGCGGCCTCCGGGGCGACCGCGCTGGTGGGGCTGATGGTCCAGGACACGTGGGGGCAGGTCCGCGGGCGGCTCGCCGCGTTCTTCGCCCGGGGCGGCGACGGTAGTACGGTCGACGGTCAACTGGAGTCCTCGCGGGCGGAGTTGGTGGCCGCGCAGGGGGACGCCGACACGACCGCGGACGTGACCGACGAGTGGCGTGCCCGGCTGCGCCGCGTCCTGCGTACGGACCCCGCCGCGGCTGCCGAACTGCGCTCGCTGCTCGACGAGTTGGGAGCGCCGGCCGGGAACAGTTCGATCAGCGTGGTGCACAACACGGTCGACGGCGGTGTTCACTACGCCCCGGTCGTCCAGGGCCGGGACTTCAAGGGCACGTCGATCGCCGGGACTTGGGCGACGCCCGACCCGGCGCCACCGGGACAGTGATCTGACCTGACCTGACCGGGCGCCTCGCACCGTACTGGACCGCACGGCACGACACCGCACCGTACGCTCACAGCGTGTGGTAGCGGCCGTCGTGGTAGGGGAGCGGGGGACCGGCCGCCGCGGGCGCCTCGACGAACGCGACACCGCGGGCCGGGCCATGTCGGCCGGGCCTCTCCGCGAGCATGTGCGTCGTCATCGACGAGCCAGGCCGGGACGAGCAGAACGCCGCCATCGCCGCGGAACGCGGTGGCGTCAACGGTGCGGGCGCCCATCCCGGTCCGCGCCGTCACCCCGAGACGGGCATGACCAGGGTGTTCACGAAGTCGACGGCGCCTTCCCGCTGGTAGAAGCGCAGGGCGCCGGCGTTGCCCGCGATGACGGAGATCTTCATGACCTGGACCCCCGACTCGGCGAGCCGATCGCGCACGGCCCCGACGAGGGCCTGCCCCACCCCGGCGCCGCGGGCCTCGTCATCGACCACGAGGGTTTCCAGCACGCCGACTCGGTCCCCCCACTGCCAGGACCCCGGGGCGTCGAGCACGCGCACGAAGGCGTAGCCGAGCAGCTGATCCCCGTTCCGGGCGACCAGTGCCGCGGCGAGCGGCTCCCGCAGCCAGGCGACGTACTGTCCTCGCCGCAGGCGCCACGACTCCTCGGGCGAGCGCACCGCGCCGAGAGCTGCCAAGTGCGCTGCCTCGCGGCTGTGGTGGGCCAGAAGCTGCCCCCACAGATGCTCCAGGCGGTCCACCTCGGAAGGGGCCAGGACGTCGACCACTGGATCCATACCAGGAAGCGTAGCCAGCGAAGTCTCTGTGCGACTAGTCCATTTTTCCTGGTCAACCATCCGTGCGGAGCTGCCGCTTGGGAGGTCATGAGCCGCGGCCTTCGCGAAGCCGCTCAGCGGTGGCTGTCCGCCGAGGACCTGAGCGCGTCGAACGTCGACCGGTGCGGCTGGTCGAGGGCGGCCTGCGACTCGTCGACGAGGCCGGTCGGACGGGCCACCTCGGCGTCGGTGAGGTGCTCGGCGACCTCGGCCGCGGCGACGACGGCGCGCAGGTGGTCGGGGCTCGCCGTGCCGGGGATGACGACCATCGCGGGGGAGCGCCGCAGCAGTCAGGCCGCCGAGACCTGGGCGGCAGGGCGCGCTGAGCCGCCGCGCGGGAGCGGTCAACCTCAAGCGCACTCAAGCGCGCTCCCGCGCAGGCGCGGTCGGGGCGGCGGCCACACGCAAAGCGCGGGCGCGTTCAGGGACGGGCGCGGGTGTCCTTCGGGAGATCGCCCGTCGAGCAGAGTGACTGAAGGTCGTCGATCGCCTGGGCGAGGAAGTGGTCGAGCGGGCGGGCGGACTGCTCGATCCACAGGTGGGTCGCCTGACCGGCGGTGGCCAGCGCGGTGTGGGCGGCCAGCGACGCCGGCCGGTCGGCGACACCGCGCCGGCCCAGCGCCTCGATCATGGCGCGGGCCAGGGACGCGGTCTTGGCGAGTTCGCGTTCGCGCAGCGCCGGGGTCGCGGTGGTGAGCCGGTGCAGCGGCTCGGAGAGCGGCCGGTTGTCCTCCAGCAGCGGTGTGATCCGGCGGAACGCCCACAGCAGTGTCGCGAGCGGGTTCAGGGTGCCGGGCGCCTCCGCGACGGCGCGCTCCAGCGCGTCGCGCAGGAAGTCCTCCTGGCCGAAGAGCACTTCGCGCTTGTCGGCGAAGTGCCGGTAGAAGGTCCGCTCGGTGACGCCCGCCTGCGCCGCGATCTCGGCGGTGGTGACCTGGTCGAAGCCGCGCTCCGTGTACAGGTCGAGGGCGGCTTGCTGGAGTCGCAGGCGCGCCGGCCGTCCATCGCGTGGCATCCCAGCAGCATAGGGCAGCGCCGGCAAACACCGACGTCAGGGCGTCCGGTCCGCCTTTAGTCGCGGCGCGGACGGAGCGGGGACCC
>NZ_JACEGK010000583.1:0-4724 GCF_056859195.1 Streptomyces sp. NH27 | reverse complement strand
TACGGCTGGAGGTGCGCCGCACACTGCGCGACGGCGGGTACGCCGTGATGGGCGTGGTGATGCCGGTGGCGATGTACCTGCTCTTCACCAACCTCGGGGTGGGCGGCGACGCCGACTTCAGGGGCGACTACGCGCAGTACTCGATGATCGGGATGGCCGCGTACGGGGCACTGGGCGCGGCGCTCGCGGTGGGGTCGGGGGTCGCGGAGGACCGCGGGCGCGGCTGGCTACGGCAGTTGCGGGTGACGCCGCTGCACCCGGTGCAGGTGGTGGCCGGGCGGGCGCTGACCGCGGGCGTCACCGTACTGCCGGCGATCACGGCGGTGCTGGCCGCGGGCGGCCTGGTCAACGGCGTGCGGCTGGCGGCATGGCAGTGGCTCGCCGTCGCCGTGCTGCTGTGGCTGGGCACCATCCCCTTCACCCTGCTCGGCCTCGGCAACGGCTACGCGCTGACCGGGCAGGCCACCGGCGTGGTGAGCATGGCCTGCATGATGGGTCTTTCGGTGATCGGCGGGCTGTGGATTCCGGCCGCCGCCTTCCCGCACTGGCTGCGCGCGATCTCCCGCTGGACGCCCACCGCGCGCTTCGGCGACCTGGGCTGGAGCGTCCTGGAGCACCGTGGCCCCGGTTTGGGTACGGTGGCGGTGCTCGTCGGCTGGCTGCTGGTCTTCGCCGGTTACGCCGTGCTCGCGTACCGGCGCGGGGCGCGTACCGCATGATCACCACCGCGCCGTACGAGCGGGCGCCGCACGGACCCGATGCGGCGCGGCACCGGACGGGGACGGGGATGGCGGTGGACGCGACGCAGGCGTCCGGCGCGGCGGACGACGCCGCACCGGACCACGACCAGGAACTCGACCGGGACCCGGAGCTCGACCAGGACCGGGACCGGCAGCGGACTCGGGAGAAGGACCGGGTCCAGGACACGGAATGCCGCAGGAAGATGTGGTGGCGCCGGTCCGAGCGGTTCGAGGACGAGATCGACCGGCTCAAGAAGCCGGACGGCAACGCGCTGATCCCCTGGCTGCTGATGGCGATCGGCCCGGCCACCGACGTGCTCAAGGGCCAGGTCGGCACGCCGTGGCTGGCCGGCGCCGGACTCGCCGTGTTCTGCGTGCTGTACGTGCTGACCGTGCGCTCCGCGTTCAGCGACCGCTGGGGCTCCGGGCCGGTGCCTCTGCGGCTGCTGGCCACCCTGGGCGCGACCACCCTGGCGCTGGCGATCGGCTACGGCGGCAACTTCCTGCTGCTGTTCGTGCTGGTGTCGCTGTGCGTGGGCAGCGTGGCGAGCAGCCGCCGCATCCTGGGACTGTTGCTGATGCCGACGAGCGCGGCGGCCGGGATCGTCTCCGGCCTGCACCACGAGGGCTTCTGGTCGACCACCAGCCTGTCGTACGGGACGTTCCTGTCCGGGCTGGTGGTCTCGGTGATCATCACGCTCTTCCAGGCGGTGGACCAGCTCAAGTCGACCCGGCAGGAGCTGGCCCGGGCCGCGGTCGCGCAGGAGCGGCTGCGGTTCTCCCGTGACCTGCACGACCTGCTCGGGCACACCCTTTCGGTGGTCGTGGTGAAGTCTGAGGCGGCCCGCCGGCTCGCCCCGCGCGACCTGACCGCGGCGCTCGCGCAGGTCTCCGACATCGAGGCGGTCGGCCGGCAGGCGCTCACCGAGATCCGCGAGGCGGTCACCGGCTACCGCGAGGGCAGCCTGTCCACCGAACTGGACCGGGCCCGCTCGGCGTTGACCGCCTCCGACATCGAGGTGCTGGTCCAGGAGTCGGGCCCGCCGCTGCCGCCACAGACCGAGGCGCTGCTCGGCTGGGTGGTCCGCGAGGGCGTCACCAACGTCGTACGGCACAGCCACGCCTCGCAGGCCACCATCGAGCTGCGCACCGGCGGGGGCCACACGCACCTCACCATCACCGACAACGGGATCGGCCCGGCAGCGGCCGCCGCACCCGACCCCCACCTGCCCACCAGCGCGGGCACCGGTCTGCGCGGCCTGACCGAACGCCTCGCCGCGGCCGGCGGCTCCCTGGCCTCCGGCCCGGCGCACGGCGGCGGCTTCCGCGTCGCCGCCGTCCTCCCGGTCGAGGAGGACGCCCCGCTGTAGGCCGGGGCGAGGCGTCAGGCGCGGTTGACGCGGCCGGCGACCGCGTGGGCGACGAGCAGGTAGACGGCCGCGGGCAGGCCGTAGTTGAGGACGGTGCGCCACTTCGCGTTGTCGACGGTGAACATGTCCTTCGACCAGCCTGCGAGCCAGTTCGCCGCGTGGTGGACCCAGTTGACGAGGTCGTTGGCGCGGTTCGCGTCCAGGACGAAGAAGACGATCCAGAGGATCAGGATGAGTGCAGCGATGTCTGCGGCGACAAGGATGATCACCGCGGCGGGGTTGCCGCCATACCGTCTGGCCATGGCTGTCGCATTGCCCGGTTGGGGTCGGTGAAACCTGGCGCGGACGGCGGCAGTTGTGGTGCACCTGCCACCCCCGGCGGTCGGCGGATCACACCGCCGCGCCCCGCACGTGCACCGGCCCCCGCCGCTCGTACACCGTCACCCGCCGGCCGCGGACCCGTACGTCCGACACCGTCGTGAAGTACTCCCGGAGCACGGCGAGTTTCGTCCGGTCCCGCTCTGTCGGCACCGAGCCCGCCGCACTCGCCGCGTCCGTCACCAGCAGGATGCGCCGCCGGGCCAGCATCGCGGCCCTGATCCGGGCGGGGGCGGCCTCCACGCCCGCCAACGTCCCCGACGGCGTGGGCCCCTTGACCAGGGCGACGTCCCGCAGGCCGGCGAAGGCGCCGGGGCAGACGTACGCCGTGTCGCGCCGCCAGGTCGGCACGAAGACCACCGCGTCCCCGGCCGACTTCAGCGACCGCACCTCCGCCGCGGCCGACATGACGTCGTCCACCCGGCTCGCCGGGGAGCGCTCGGCCAGCGACTGCGGGAGCAGCGCCAGCGTCGCCACCGCGATCGCGACGGGGACCAGCCGCCGCGCCCCCGTCGGGAAGCGCGACGCGGTCGCCCGCACCGCCGCGCCCAGCCCCGCACCGATCAGCAGCGCCAGGCCCAGCAGGCTGAAGACGACATAGCGGTCGAGGAACAGCGGATGGACCACGGAGACGCCGATCAGGCCGAGTTGGGGCACCGCCAGCAGCGGCAGCCCGACGGCCGCCGCCGACAGCCGGCCCACCCGCGGCCGGTCCAGGGCGGCCCCGACCGCGCCGATCGCCACCAGCACCACCGGGGCGATCAGCATCTGCCAGGTCAACGGCGGTATCCACGCCACCTGTTGGGCCTGCCCGCGGCTGAAGAGGATCAGCGGCAGCACACCCGCGGTAGCGGCCACCGAAGCCGTCACCCAGCGTGCCCACACGTCCCGCCCGGCTCGCGTCCACACCAAGGTCGCCAGGTGCGCGGGCAGGATCAGCAGCGACAGCCAGTTCAGCAGCCCGCAGACCAGGACCGCGCCGCCGTAGCCCGCCCACAGCGTCCACGGCGCCCGCCGCGCGTCCCCGCGGCTGCGCTCCAGCAAGGTCACCAGCAGGAGGGTCGAGATCCCGGCCGCGGCCGTGACCATCGCGTACGGGCGGCCCTCTTGGAGGTAGAACTGCACGGCCGGCAACAATCCGAACGTCATCCCCGCACCCACGCCCGCCCATACGCCGGCCAGCCGCCGCCCGACGACCGCCACGCAGCCGGCCGCCACCGCCATGGCCAGCACCGACGGCAGCCGCAGGGTGGTGGTACTCGCCCCGAAGCACACGAAGCACTCGTGCATCAGCAGGTAGTACAGGCCGTGCACGGCGTCGATGTTCCCCAGCATGTGCCAGATGTCGGCGGGGGACCGCTGGGCCGCCTGCCACGTCGCGGCCTCGTCCCGCCAGACGCTGTGCTGCCGGGAGATCCCCCACCACCCGAGTGCGAGCGTCCACAGCACCGGCACCGGCCAGACGGACGTGGACAGGGACACGGGTATGCGGCGCCCGAGAACGCTTGTACGAACTGTCACAAATCATTATGACGCGAAAAGTTCCGCCGCCAGTCGGCCGAGCTGCGCATTCCACATGTGGAGGTCCCCCGGGCTCCGTACGGGCGTCGTCCGCTGGCGGGCCGGGGGCGGCCGGGTGATGCTGCGGAAGCGGGTGCACTGCCCGCACACTCTCCCCCCGCCACCCGGAGGTACCCGTGCCGACCGGCTTCCCCATGCGCCGGGCACTGACCGCGCCGCTGCTGGCCGCCGCCCTTCTGGTGCTGCCCGCGTGCGGCAGCAACACCACCTCGACCGCCTCGCACGCGTCGAGCAGCAGCCCGAGCCCGACGACGAGCGCGCAGCAGCAGAAGCTCGCGAAGACCCGTTTCGCGGCGAACGCCGGGCTCGCCGCCGGGGCGGCCCACCAGTGGATCGTGAAGCCGTACAAGGCCGGCAAGTTCAAGAAGGGCACGCACGGGCGGACCGCCACGCTGATCAAGGCGGGCCTGGCCGGTACCTTCGCGTACAACCGGCTGAAGGCGGCCTCGGTGAACGCCAAGGGCGATCCGACGCTCAGCAAGCTGATGGCGCCGGTGACCGCGAGCATCACCGCGCTGAAGGATCTGCCGTCCCAGCTGCGCAAGGGCGAGAACCCGGACTCGACGGTGAGCAGCTTCGACGACGTGATCAACAACGTCAAGGACGCCGGCAAGGGCGCGGGCGCCGACGTGAAGGAAAAGGTGCCCTCGCTGTC
>NZ_JACEGK010000582.1:0-4750 GCF_056859195.1 Streptomyces sp. NH27 | reverse complement strand
ATCCCCGGGTGCACAGCGTCCTCGCTGTGTATTTTTCTTCAAAGGAACCTCATCCCGATCGAAACCGATCGGAACGGGGTATCAACATATCTGGCGTTGACTTTTGGCACGCTGTTGAGTTCTCAAGGAACGGAAGCTTCCTTCGGTCCACCGTTTCCGGTTTTCCCTCCGGGCTTTCCCTTCGTGTTTACTACTGTACTCCGTTCCCGGACCGATTCCTAATCGGCTTCTTCGAATTGGATTTTGGCGCACCAAAAAACAACCCGAAGATCGGGGCGACATAAGTAGTGGGTGGCCGCTCGGCCGGCGGAACCTCGTGTGAAGCAGGCCCACCGTTTCGGCGACTCGGACTACGTTACGCACGAGCGGCGACCGAGTCAAGTTCGGTCGCCGCTCAAACGTGGATTTCCAGCCGTGTCAGGCCAGTTCGACCGCTCCGAGGTTGCGCTTGCCCCGGCGCAGGACCAGCCAACGGCCGTGGATCAGGTCGCTCTGGGCCGGCACGGCGTCCTCGCCCGCCACCTTCTCGTTGTTGAGGTAGGCGCCGCCCTCCTTGATGGTGCGGCGGGCCGCTGACTTGCTCGGGACCAGCTCGACCAGGGCCAACAGGTCCGCCACTGGTGCCAGTTCGGTGACCTTGGCGTGCGGCAACTCGCTCAGCGCGGCCGCGAGCGTCGACTCGTCGAGGTCGGCGAGCTCGCCCTGGCCGAAAAGCGCCTTGGAGGCGGCGACCACGGCCGTGCACTGGTCGGCGCCGTGCACCAGGGTCGTCAACTCCTCGGCCAGCGCCCGCTGGGCGGCCCGGGCCTGCGGGCGCTCGGCGCTCGCCCGCTCCAGCTCCTCGATCTCCTCGCGGGACTTGAAGCTGAACGTGCGCAGGTAGCGCGCGATGTCACGGTCGTCCGCGTTCAGCCAGAACTGGTAGAAGGCGTAGGGCGTGGTCAGTTCGGGGTCGAGCCAGACGGCGCCGCCCTCGGTCTTGCCGAACTTGGTGCCGTCGGCCTTGGTGAGCAGCACCTGGGTGAGGGCGTGCGCGGGTCCGTGCGGCTGGTTGCCCTGGACGCGGCGGATCAGGTCGAGGCCGGCGGTGATGTTGCCCCACTGGTCGCTGCCGCCGATCTGGAGCGTGCAGCCGTGCTCCTTGTACAGCTCCAGGAAGTCCAGCGACTGGAGGATCACGTAGCTGAACTCGGTGTAGCTCATGCCCTCGCCGTCGAGGCGGGTCTTGACCGTCTCGCGGGCGAGCATCTGGTTGACGCTGAAGTGCTTGCCGTAGTCGCGCAGCAGGGCGAGGGCGGAGATGCCCTCGGTCCACTCGTAGTTGTTGGCCATCACGGCCTGGGTGGGGCCGGGGGTGTCGAAGTCGAGGAACGCGGAGAGCTGCCCGCGCAGCGCGCCGACCCACTGCTGGACGGTCTCGACGTCGTTGAGCACCCGCTCGGCGCTGGGCTTCGGATCGCCGATCAGGCCGGTGGCGCCGCCCACCAGGGCGATCGGCCGGTGGCCGGCGAGCTGGAAGCGGCGCAGCGCGAGGATCTGGGTGAGGTGGCCGACGTGCAGGCTCTTCGCGGTCGGGTCGAACCCGCAATAGAGGGTGAGGGGACCGTCCGCGAGCGCCTTGCGCAGGGCTTCCTCGTCGGTGGTCTGGGCGAGTACGCCCCGCCACCGCAGCTCGTCGACGATGTCCGTCACGGTGTCCATGTCTCCTTGGGGTGTGTGACCTGCTCGGATCGGTGCCTGGTTGCTCGGGTCGCCGAGCGCCTGGGCGGCCTGCCGCCGGGGTGTCCGGGTTCCTGGTACCAGCGTGTCCGAGGGTACGTGCTTCCGGCGAGTCGATTATCCGCGCTTGCGCGGCGCGTGGGCGCGGTAGGGGCTGACGGTCGGGTCCTCGTCGATCCAGTAGCGCCAGGGGTGGGCGGCGCCGTCGCCGCCGACGCCGGTGCGGGGACCGCTGCGTACGGCGCCGGGGTCGGGCGGGGTACCGGTGAGGACGCGGAACGGTCCACCGTCGGCGGAGCAGGCGTCGGCGCCGTTGAGGGTGCGGTCGACGCCGAGTGCGGTGGCGAGCCGGGCCGGTCCCTGTGCGAGGTCGGCGTCCTTGCGGGAGGTGGGTCGGCGGGGGCGGGCGAGGTCGGCGCCCGCCGTGATCCGGCCGGCCCTGAGCAGGACCCCGCTGGCGCTGCCCGCCGGGCCGCACACCAGGTTCAGGCAGTGCCACATGCCGTAGGTGAAGTACACGTAGGTGTGCCCGGGCGGGCCGAACATCACGGCGTTGCGGTCGGTGCGGCCGCGGTAGGCGTGCGAGCCGGGGTCGTTGGGGCCGTCGTATGCCTCGACCTCGGTGAGCCGGAGTTCGATCGGGCCGTCGTCGGTGGCGCGCACGAGGGTGCGGCCGAGCAGGTCGGGGGCGATCTCCAGGACGGGCCGGTCGAAGAACGAGCGCTTCAGCGGAGTCCGTTCGGGTGGCGTGATCACGAGGCAGGAGCGTAGTGGACCGGCCGGGGGCGCCGGTGGGCGCCGCGGACGCCGCGGAGATCCACACCACAGGTCCTGGGGTGTGTCCACACGGTCCCGCATGGCGGACGGCGCGACTGTGCGGACACACCCTAGGCTCGGGGCCAGTTCGTTCCGTTCCCGGCGGGGTCTGGTTCCTGGCAGGAGCCCGGCTCTCGTCGGAAGCTTCGTTCCCAACAGGAGGTGTCGAGGTGACCGAGCAAGCGCGACGGCCGCTCCCCCATGACTTCCACCCGCCGGTGCCGGCGTTCACGGTGGTCAGCGACGATGTGGCGCCGGGTGCGGCGCTCAGGGAAGACCAGGTGTTCGCGGGCGGGAACACCTCGCCGCATCTGCGGTGGGAGGGGTTCCCGGCGGGGACCAGGAGCTTCGCGGTGTCGTGCTACGACCCTGACGCGCCGACCGGCAGCGGCTTCTGGCACTGGTCGGTGTTCGACATCCCGGCATCGGTGACGGAACTGCCCGCGGGCGCGGGGTCGGGGGACTTCGCCGGGCTGCCGGCGGGCGCGGTGCAGGTGCGCAACGACTACGGGACCCGGGACTTCGGCGGCGCCGCGCCGCCGCCCGGGGACGGTCCGCACCGTTATGTGTTCACGGTGTACGCGGTGGACGCGGAGAAGCTGGGGCCGGACGCGGACGCGTCGCCCGCGGTGGTCGGTTTCAACCTCCGGTTCCACACGCTGGCGCGGGCCCAGCTGATCGGCGTCCACGAGGTGCCGGCCGACGCGGGCTGAGGCCCGCTCCGGCCCTTGCCGAGCCGCGGACCCAGCCGGCGGCCAAACCGGCGGCCCAACCGGAAACTCCGTTGTCCGGCGCGGGCGTCGAGGGCACAGTGGTCCCACCTGAAAGCCCCCGGGAGGTGGGCGGAAATGCGTGAGACGCTGGTGCTGAATGCGAGTTTCGAGCCGCTGTCGACGGTGTCGCTGCGGCGTGCGGTCGTGCTGGTGATGCAGGACAAGGCTGTCGTCGAGCAGGCCCACCCCGGTCTTCGGGTCCGCGCGGCGCGGGTGGACATACCGATGCCGCAGGTGATCAGGCTGTGCCGGTACGTGAGGGTGCCGTTCCGACAACGGGCGCCGTGGTCGCGGCGGGGGGTGCTGGTGCGTGACCGGCACCGCTGCGCGTACTGCGGGCGGCGGGCCACGACCGTGGACCACGTGCAGCCGCGCTCGCACGGTGGCGGCGACACCTGGCTGAACACGGTGGCGGCGTGCAGTGAGGACAACCAGCGCAAGGCGGACCGTACGCCGGAGCAGGCCGGGATGCGGCTGCTGGTGCGGCCGTTCGAGCCCACACCGGCCGACGCGTTGCTGCTGGCGCTGGGTGTCCGGGATCGTGCGGACCTGCCGGAGTGGCTGGCGGTGCCGGCGGCCTGAGACGGCCGCCGGCGCTCACTTCAGCAGGAGCTGGACGATCGCCGCGATGCCGACGGCGACGATGAGGCCGCGCAGTGCCGTCGGCGGGAGGCGGCGCCCCACCCGGGCGCCGATCAGCCCGCCGATGGTGGCGCCGGCCGCGATGAGGGCGACCGCGACCCAGTCCATGTGGGCGATGACGATGAAGAACAGGGCGGCGATGCCGTTGACCATCGCGGCGAGCACGTTCTTCAGGCCGTTGATCCTCCCCCAGAGCTCCGCCTGGGGGTACCCCCATCGCGTGTCGTCGAGGAGCAGTCCCATCAGGGACAGGTAGAGGACCCCCTGCGCGGCACCGAAGTACCCGCCGTACACGCTGGCGAGGAGGAGGCCAACCAGGAGGGCGGGCCCGCCGTGCACGGGGGCGGTGGACCCGCTGCGCTGCCGGCGCGCCTGGATGGCGCGGGTCAGGCGCGGTTGCAGGACGACCATGACCAGGGCGAGCGCGATGAGCACCGGCACGATCGCGTGGAACGCCTTGGACGGCAGGTTGACCAGGAGGATGGCGCCGGCCGAGCCGCCGATCAGGCAGACGATGCCCAGGCGCAGCAACCGCTCGCGCTGGCCGGCCAGTTCGCGCCGATAGCCGATGGCGCCGGCGATCGAACCGGGTACCAGGCCGAGGGTGTTGGAGACGTTCGCGGTGACGGGCGGCAGGCCGACGGCCAGCAGGACGGGGAAGGTGATCAGGGTGCCCGAGCCGACGATGGTGTTGATGGTGCCCGCGCCGATTCCGGCGGCGAGCACGGCGACGGCTTCCGCTGGCGACATCGGCCCTCCATGATCTGTGCGCGTCCTCCCCGCCGTTGACGGTCGAGGGG
>NZ_JACEGK010000581.1:0-4760 GCF_056859195.1 Streptomyces sp. NH27 | reverse complement strand
GGTGTTGGTGAGGTTTTCGGGGGCGGGGCGGCCCCAGTTGGCCATCTCATTTTGGAAGATGTCGCGGATTTCGGTGCGGTTTTTGTGGATGGCGGGGACGAGGATGTGGGAGGGTTTGTCGTTGCCGAGTTGGACGATGAGTTCGGCGAGGTCGGTTTCGTAGGCGTGGATGCCGGCGGTGTGGAGGGCTTCGTTGAGGCCGGTTTCCTGGGTGGTCATGGATTTGACTTTGACGACTTCGGTTTCGCCGGTGGTGTGGATGATGTGGGTGGCGATGTGGTTGGCTTCGTCGGCGTCGGTGGCCCAGTGGACGGTGCCGCCGGCGTTGGTGACGGCGGTTTCGAGTTGGGTGAGGTAGTGGTCGAGGTGGCGCAGGGTGTGGTCTTTGATGGCGGCGCCTGCTGCGCGGAGTTGGGGCCAGTCGGGGAGTTCGTTGATGGCGGTGGCGCGTTTGGTGCGGATGGTGTGGGTGGCGTGGGTGAGGTTTGCTCGGAGTTGGGTGTCCTTTGTTGAGGTTCGTGCGGCGTCGGGGAAGGAGGGGAGTCCCAGGTAGGTGCCGCTCATCGGTCGTCTCCTGTTTTGGTTTGCGGGTAGGGGTGTTCTTCGGTGGAGGCGAGGATTTCGGCGAGGTGGAGGGTGTGGAGGGGGTTGTTGTTGCGGCGGAGGATGCCGTCGAGGTGCATGAGGCAGGAGTTGTCGGCGCCGCAGAGGATGCGGGCGCCGGTGTCGAGGGCGTGGCGGATTTTGTCCTGGCCCATGGCGATGGAGACGTCGGGGTTCTTGACGGCGAAGGTGCCGCCGAAGCCGCAGCATTCCTCGGCGCCGTCGAGTTCCTTGAGTTCCAGGCCGTTGACGGCTTCGAGGAGTTTGCGGGGGCGTTCGCCCAGGCCGAGCATGCGCAGGCCGTGGCAGGAGGGGTGGTAGGTGACGGTGTGGGGGAAGTAGGCGCCGACGTCGGTTACTTCGAGCACGTCCACCAGGAACTCGGTCAGTTCGTAGGTTTTCGGCACGGCTGCGGCTGCTGCCGTGGCCAGGCCGTCGTCCCGGCCTTCGGTGGCCGCCCGTTCCGCGATCCGGGGGTAGTTGTCGCGTACCATCGCCGCGCATGAGCCCGAGGGTGTGACCACGTAGTCGTAGCCCTCGAACGCGTCGGCGTATCGGCGGACCAGGGGCTCGGTCTCGTGCCGGTAGCCGGTGTTGAACTGGGGCTGCCCGCAACAGGTTTGGGCCGCGGGGAAGTCAACCTCGACGCCCAGCCGCTCCAATAGGGTCACCACGGCCCGGCCGGTGTCCGGGTAGAGGAGGTCGTTGACACAGGTCACGAAGAGGGCGACCCGCAGGGTGTCTTCGTGCCGCACCCCGTCGCCGCTCGGCTGTCGATCACGCATGCGCTCATAATGCCCCAAGTGCGCACGGCAGGGGAAGTATACATCCGATGTATGTTGGCCGAGTTGGAACCGAATTGCTGCGCGCTGATCGCACTCGTCCCGCTGGTCCCGCTCGTCCCGTCGATCAGGCCGATCGGGCCGATCAGAGCCCGATGTCGTCAGGCGAACCCGCCCGCCCAGGGACCGAATCCGGCGCGGGCCGACCCCGTCAGCGGGCGGATGCGGGTATCGGCGCGGGCGTGGTGGCGCCGGATGCGACGGCGCCGGGCGTGGTGGCGCCGGCCGCGGCGCCGGTCTTCGCGAGCAGCGCGCGGATCTCGCGGACCGCGCTGCGCCCGGCCCGGTTGGCGCCGATCGTGCTCGCCGAGGGCCCGTAGCCGAGCAGGTGCACCCGTGGGTCCTTCACCACGCGGGTGCCGTCGAGCCGGACGCCACCGCCGGGTTCGCGCAGCCGCAGCGGGGCGAGATGGTCCAGGGCCGCGCGGAAACCGGTCGCCCACAGGATGACGTCCGCGTCCAGCGTGCGGCCGTCGGCCCAGGCCACGCCGTGTGGAGTGATCCGGTCGAACATCGGCTCGCGCCGCAGGATGCCGCGGGCCTGCGCGTCCCGGACCGCCTCGGTCGCCGCGAGACCGGTCACGCTCACCACGCTCTGCGGCGGCAGCCCCTGCCGTACCCGGTCGTCCACTCGCGCCACCACCGAGCGGCCCCACTCCTCGTCGAACCCCATGTCGCGGAAGACCGGCGGCCGCCGTGTCACCCACGTGGTGCGCGCCGCGCCGCCCGCTTCGTGCAGCTCCATCAGCAGCTGCACCGCCGACGTGCCGCCGCCCGCCACCACGACGTGCAGCCCGGCGAACTCCGCCGCCCCCCGGTAGCCCGCGGTGTGCAACTGCCGCCCCAGGAAGCTCTCCTGGCCCGGGTAGTACGGCAGGAACGGCCGGTCCCAGGTGCCCGTCGCGTTCAGCAGCGCCCGCACCGACCACGTGCCCCGGTCCGTCTCCACCCGCATCCGTCCGCCGGCCCCTTCCCGGACCGCCGCCACATCCACCGGGCGCAGAACCCGCAGGTCGAACGCCTCCTCGTACCGCCGGAAGTACTCGCCGACGACCTGCGAAGACGGCAACTCCGGGTCGCCGCCCTCCAGTTCCATCCCCGGCAGCGCGTGCACCCGGTGCGCCTTCCCGTACGTCAGTGAGGGCCACCTGAACTGCCAGGCGCCGCCCGGCCCGGGGGAGTGGTCGAGGACCACGAAGTCCGTGCCGGCCCGCAGCCCCGACCGGCCCAGGAAGTACGCCGCCGACAGCCCCGCCTGCCCCGCACCCACCACGGCGACGTCCGCGTCCACCGCTACGGGCTCGCCCGCTTCCGGGAACCGCCCCGCACCCAAATCCTCCATGCCTCTCCCAACCAGCGCCGCCGCACATTGCTTCCCCCGCCGCACGTCCGGCGGTGAGGGGGCGGGGCTGCCGTGACGGCGCGGCTGATCTGCCAAGCTTCATCCCGGACCGCTCAGCCCACCTGAGCACGCTGCCGTCCGGCGGCCGCGCGGAAGCCACGGGAGGCACCATGGCGCGAACCGGTTCGGCCCACGGGGGTGTCCGGCCCGCGTTCGGACGGTGGGCGGGACACCCCAGGTAGGGGCTATGCGAGCGGGTTGGACGCCCACCTCCGCAAGCGGGCAACGCGTTCCGCCGCTTCCTCCAGACGCGAGAGAGGGAGATCGCCGTCGGCGACGGCGCGAGCCGTGGCCGCGTGGATCGCATCGCGCACTCCCGGCCCGCTGTCGGGGCCGAGCCGGATCAGGTCGACCCCGGCGATCCAGGCGAGGACGGCCGCACCCGGCACCCCCCAGCCGTCGACGATGGACGGTTCGTCGAGGGTGTCGCTCAACACGACCCCGTTGTAGCCGAGTTCGCCGCGCAGCACCCCGGCGATCGCGTGGCCGCTGAGCGCCGCGGGCACGGCCGCCGAGATCGCCCGTACGCCCGCGGCCGTACCCTCGGCGAAGGGCCGAAGGCTTCCCGCGCCGGTGAACGGCCCCAACGCCGCCGCCACGCCGTGCGCCTGAAGGTCCGTCACAAACGCCCGGGTCTCGTCGGGCCGCGCGCTCGGCCGCACCTCGAGATGCAGATTCGCCCCCGCCGCCATCAGCTCCGCGGCGGCCGCGCTGCCGCCCGTGGCGGTGCCGACAGGGCCGCGGTGGCCGGTGAGCGCGTCCGGCAGGGCGGCCCGTACCGCGTCGGAGGCGGCCCGGGCGGCGGCCCCGGACGCGTGTACGGCGGCGCCCGGCGTGCCCCGCTCCAACCCGCGCAGTATCCACTCCGGCAGTGGGGAGCCGTTGCCGTTCACGGACGGCAGCAGGCAGGAGTCGACCAGCACGGCGAGCCGGGGCAGCGTCTTCACGTCGGGGTCCCCCTTCGGGGCGCGGCAGTCGGCGAACTCCCGAATGGTACAGACCAATCTGTGGCCGGGGCAACGTTCCCCGTCGCCGACGACGCCCCGGCCCCGGCCCCGCCCCCGGCCCGCCGGCCGCGTCTCGCCGTACTCCCGTGAGTGCGCCCGGCCGTACGCCCGAGCAAGCACCCCGTGTCGGCCCTTGCGGCGGACGCGGTGCCCGGGCGGGTGGGCCACCATGGGAGGCATGGCCGAACGTTTTGGAACCCGCGTCCTCGACATCCGCACCGGCGACCGTGAGACCGTCCATGACCTGACCGGTGACTGCGCCGGGTTCCTGCGCGAGGTGGCGCGGGGGCGGGACGGGCTGCTCAACATCTTCGTGCCGCACGCCACCGCGGGGATCGCGGTCATCGAGACCGGCGCGGGCAGTGACGAGGACCTGCTCGCCCTGCTCGGCGACCTTTTGCCGGCCGATGACCGATGGCGGCACCGGCACGGCCCGCGCGGCCACGGCCGTGACCACGTGCTGCCCGCCCTGGTGCCGCCGCACGCGACGCTTCCGGTGATCGGCGGGCAGTTGGAGCTGGGCACCTGGCAGTCCGTCGTGCTGGTGGACACCAACGTCTCCAACACCGACCGCCAGGTCCGCCTGAGCTTCCTGGGCTGACCGAACCGCGGGCACACCTCACAAGGCGATCGCCCGGTAGGCCAGGGCCTGGTCGACCACCTCGTCGGCCGTCAGCTGCCGCTCCGGCGGCCAGTGGATCAAGCCGCAGACGTGACCGGACGGACACCGCGGACTTCTGTCGAGCATCTCCAACCAGGCGTCCGCGTCTTCCTCGGCGGCATAGTCCGCGTCCATGAGCCGCTGCACGAGGAGCACGGCCGCAGCCCGGTCCAACTGCGCCCCGCTCATCGGGTCCGCCCCGCTCATCGGGCCCCCTTCGACCGGGGCCACGGCCACCCTAGCGA
>NZ_JACEGK010000580.1:0-4761 GCF_056859195.1 Streptomyces sp. NH27 | reverse complement strand
TCGTACGGACGTGCCTCGGCGGGGATTCAGCTCAGTTCACGGGGGTGCAGCAGGCCGCGGAGGTTGAGGTCGCGGCGGTTGGCCGGGGTGGTCTCGTCGACCAGGACGGCCGCGCCGGCCCAGGTGGCGCCGCAGTCCTCGACGAGCCGTCGGGCGGTGGTGGCGGTGGCCGCGGTATCGGCCCAGTCGTCGACGAAGAGCACCCGAGGGCCGGGGTGGAGCCGGCGCCTGCGGACGCTCCAGGTGATGGTGCGGTCCCGGTAGTCGGGCGGGGTGTTGCGCAGCAGTACCTGGTCCTGGACCGACTGCTCCGCCATGCCCCTGCGCATCTCCACGAAGCCCGCGCCGGCCGCGACCGCGGCGAGCGGCCCCAGCAGGAAGCCGGTGGACTCGGGCGCGATCACGAGCGTGGGTGCGGCGCCAGGGTGCAGCCCGATGAGCGCGCGGCCGAGGTCGGCGAGCAGGGCCGGGTCGGCCCACCAGCCGGACATGTCGGCGATCAGATTGTCCCCGCGCAGGCGAACCGCGTCCCGCAGCCGCCGGCGGACGTCGGCGGGCACGGCGCCGCGCGCGGCAGGAGAGGCGGGGCCGGTGGCTGTCTTCACCGCTGCATCCTGCCCCGCCCCGCCGCACCCGCGCTACGTAAAATCGGAGTGGGCGAGGTGGGTGCCGCACACCCGGCAGCGGAAGAGGTACGCGGTCGGTTGGCCATCGCGGTCCAGCGCGGCAAGGTGGTTCGCGATGTCGGCGGCAGCCCAGCCCCAGCTCTCGATCTCAGCCCGCAGGAAGGCCAACGCGTCCGGGTAGGCGGCGAGTTCGGCCGCGCCGACCGCGCCGAGGAACGCGGCACCGTCGCCGCAGTGGAAGTACCAGCGGGGGTCCTGCCACGCGCTGTACCCGGGGGTGTGGCGGTCCACCTTGAGCAGGATCTCCAGCGGCACGTCGTCGCCGATCGGGTCCCCGATGAAGTGGGCGTCGTACCGGCGCGCGGCGCTGCCGTCCGCCACGCACCAGGGGCAGATCCGGCCGTCCAGGTCGGCCTCGGCGTGGACCGGGCCGCGGTAGACGTAGCCGCGGGCCCGCCCGCAGCAGACGCACGTCCGGTCGGCGGCGGCGGCGGCGATCGAGCCGGTCGCCAGCGGGTCCGGGTGGTAGGGGAATTGGGGCAGCGGCTCCGTCACGAGCGCGACCGTACCAACGCGTCGGCGCCGCGCCCGGGCCGGCCGCATGATCAAATAGGTGTCCTGTCACACCGAGTCGCCCCGGAGGGAGCAGCCGTGCCGGAGGAACCCGTACGCACCCGCGTGTCGGCCTACGCGATCGCACGCGCCGACGAGCAGTTGCTGCTCACCCGACTCTCCGACGCCTCACCGGTGTTCGAGCCCGGCCGGTGGCATCTGCCGGGTGGCGGCATCGACCCCGGCGAGCAGCCGGCCGACGCGCTCGCCCGGGAGTTGCAGGAGGAGACCGGCCTCGAACTGCTCGACGCCCGCCTGCTGGACGCCCGCTCGTACTCCGCGCACCGTCTCGGCGTCAGCTGGCACCTGGTCGGGCTCTTCTACCTCGCCCGCCTCGCGCCCGGCCCGCTCACCGTCACCGAGCAGGACGGCTCCACCAGCGCGGCCCGCTGGATACCCTTGTCCGAACTGTCCGACTCGCAGCTCTCCCCGGCCGCCGCCGACGCCCTGCGCATGCTCGCCTGACCGGTAGTGCCCCTCCCGGCACCAGCTCCGGGTGATCCCGCGCGAGCCCGGCGGAAGCCGACGCGAGCTCGGCACATGTCGGCCCGGGCGGGCCCCAGTCGGCCCGAAGTCAGCGCACGTCGGTCCGGGTTCGACACACGTCGGTCCGGGGCCGGCGGAGTTGCCGTCAAGTGATCGCACGGCAAACGCATGTGCGAACGAATTTTCACGCCGCTGAAAGTTACCGACGGCCACGCCCCATCACCGCAGTTCCACGACCTGCCAACTGGACTGGACCACAGAGGATTTCCCCAACCCCTTTACGCCACAGGGTCGTTCATGCGTCACTCGTGGCGCGTTCATCACGAACGCCTCACCCGCACCACATCACCCCGAACGGCAGCACCCCACGATCACTCGCAAGGTCAGGGCTACGCGCGTAGCCCCGCTGATCGGACGAGCACGAGCACACCGCGTACCCGCACGCTCCCCCCACCCCAACGTGCCTGGAGGAAAGCCTTGTTCTCCCGAAACCGCAACGCCCGGGCTGTGCAGCGGAGGCTGCTGACGGCCGCCGTCCTCACCGCCGGCCTGGCACTGGCCGCGACGATGTCAACGGCAGGCACGGCCGCCGCCGCACCCGCGCCGTCGGGCAGCACCATCCCGCTCGGCCACGGCTACATGGGCGTCGGCTACGTCCAGGACAGCAAGGACTTCAAGCCGGACACGCAGCACCTCCAGCTCGACGCCAAGGGCATCATGTCCCCGGCCGCGGCGTACCCCGAGGGGATCGACGTCTCGCACTACCAGGGGTCGATCAACTGGTCGTCGGTGAAGGCCGCGGGCATCCAGTTCGCCTACATCAAGGCCACCGAGGGCACCACGTACACGGACCCGAACTTCAGCGCCAACTACCTGAACGCCTACAACGCCAAGGTGATCCGGGGCGCCTACCACTTCGCGCACCCGGACCTCTCCAGCGGCGCGACCCAGGCCACCTACTTCGCCACCCACGGCGGCGCCTGGTCGGCGGACAACCTGACGCTGCCCGGGATGCTGGACCTCGAAGGCGGCTGCTACGGCCTGTCGGCGGCCTCGATGCAGTCGTGGATCCTCGACTTCTACAACACCTACAAGGCGAAGACGAGCCGCGACGTCGTCATCTACACCAGCCCGAGCTGGTGGAACAGCTGCACCGGCGGCTGGAACGGCATGTCCGCCCGGAGCCCGCTGAACGTGGCGTACTGGACGACCGGTTCGAGCCCCACCATCCCGAGCGGCTTCCCGTTCTGGACGTTCTGGCAGTACACCGACTCCGGATCGGTGAGCGGCATCTCGGGCGCGGTGGACCGCGACCGGTTCAGCGCCGACAGCTCCCGCCTGCTGGCGCTGGCCAACAACACTCCCTGACCGGGTAGTCGGGGCGCCCGCGCCCGGACGGCGAGCCGACCGCATCGGCATCGGCGTCCGGGCGCGTCCTCGTCGGCGGCTCCTGGCCCGCGCGTGCTCCCGTCCGTGTCGGGCAGCGCGGTCAGTCCGTTGCCGCCTCGCCGTGCTGCCCGAACCGGGCCGGCCGGCCGAGTCCGTACACCTCACCGGCCGGGCGGTGGCGGGCATGCTCTACATCGCCGCGATCTCGCAGTTCGGCGGCTTCGTCGTCTGGTATCGCGGCATGGCCGCCATCGGGGTCGCCCGGGCCAGCCAGCTCCAACTCGCCCAGCCGCTCGCCACCTTGCTGTGGTCCGTGCTCCTCCTGGCCGAACGCCTCTCCCCCGTCACACCGTTCACCGCGGTGGCCGTCCTCCTCTGCATCACCGTGACCCAACGCGCCCGAACCCGAGACCGACCGACCTCCCGATCAGGCGAGTTGGCCCCTCCCTTCGAGTCGGTGGATCTCGTCCAGCGGGTAGGGGGTCCGCCGGGTGCGGTTCTGGAAATCGAGGTAGAAGCCGGACATCACCGCGGCGATCGGCGCGTGGCGTGAGGAGTGCCGCGGCGCGCTCCGGGATTCCGGTGGGGCGCTGGCCTTGCGCGTAGGAGCGCACCAGGGCGTAGCGGCCCTCCCGGTCCCCGCGCTCGTAGCCGTACAGGGCAGTGACCAGCCAGTTCACCAGATAGGTGGCGGCGTAGCAGCGGTCGTAGGTCTGGTGGCGGTCGAAGAAGTCGGCCTCGTCCGGCGACAGTTCGAACCCGGAGGCGATGGCGACGTGCCGGGCCCGGCAACGCGGCGGCGGTCCCGAGCGTCCTCCCGACCGCACCCTACGTGAGGACCGCGACGCGATCGGGGGAACACGGCCGCCTGGCGCAAGGTCCGAGCACGCACATGGCGGGGCAACCCGGTTGGAAAGAGGCCCACTTACTCCGCGGGACCATCCAACGTCTCGTTGAGCTCGGCGAGTTGGCGGGCGAAGATGCGGGCGCCGCCCTGGGCGGGGTGGCGTACGGCGAGCGCGTCCACACCGTTACGGGCGAGCGCGGCCTCGGCCTTGCGGCCGACGGCGACGAAGGTGGTGATCGCGAACGCCTCCGCCAGCGCGAGCGCGACCGGAGTACCGGCAGTGACCTCGGCCGCGCGCGGGGTGCGGTTGGTGGCAGGTCGCCCCGGCTCGTGCGGGTGGTGCGGATAGATCGGCCAGAACAGCGGCAACGCCCCGCGCCACGAGGCCATCGCGCCCCACACCGCCGCCGAGGACGCCTCCCAGCCGTACGCCGGCTCCTGCGGCACCCGGAACCCGTCGCCGCCCGGGTCACCCGTGATCAGTCCTGGCCGGGCGGTGAGTTGGCGGACGCTCGTGAACGAGATGCCGCTGATCGTGTGGCCGCGGTAGCCCGGCGCCTCACCGATCAGCATGACGCCGGGCCGGTTCCGGGCGATCAGTTCCAGGTAACGGCGCAGGTTGTCCGTCCGCAGCCGGCCCGCCTCGTCCGCGCCGTACAGGAACTCCGCGTCGTCGGGTGCGGGCAGTTCCCGCAGCAGCGACCAGAACCGCGCCGTGTCGACCCCGCTCACCGCCACCACCCCTGCCCCGCACCCGTCGCCCGGGCACCCGCACCCCTGCGCGGACCCGGACCCGTACCG
>NZ_JACEGK010000579.1:0-4771 GCF_056859195.1 Streptomyces sp. NH27 | reverse complement strand
GCTGTACCACTGGCGGGTGCTGCCGGACAGCCCGCCCACCGGCTTCGCCGACGCCTTCGGGGGCGTCGAGGGAGCCGTCGCGCACTGGGACGGGTCGGCGGCCGTGCGCCGCCGGCTGGAGGCGATCGGCAGGTCGGCGGCGAGCCTGGTGCTGTTCCTGGAGCACGTGCCGTGGACGCTCGCCGCCTGGCTCACCGATGCCCGGGAAGCGGCCCGACCGGCGTTGGGAGGCGGGCCGGCCTACCAGTGGGTCGAGGACGAACTGCGGCGCGGCACGGAGTTCATGAGCACCCGCGGCTTCGTCCACTTCGACGCGCACTTCGCCAACCTGCTCACCGACGGCCGGCGGCTGTACTTCGCCGACTTCGGGCTCGCGTCGAGCCACGACTTCGCACTGTCGACGCAGGAGGCCGCCTTCCTCACCGGCCACCTCGTCTACGACCGCTCGTACGCGCCGTGCCACCTGCTCCGCCACCACCTGCCCGACATCATCGGCGGCGACACCGAGCTCGTGACTTTCCTGCGCGCGTGGGCCGACGGTCACCGGCCCGAGGGGGTGCCGCCCGAGATCGGCGCGATCATCGACCGCCATGCCCCGCACGCGGTCGTTCTGGACGACTTCCACCGCCGGCTGCTCACGCAGAGCAAGCGCACCCCGTTTCCCGCGGCCGAGATCCGGCGGGCGCTGGCCGGCGGGCGGGCGTCGGGGCAGACCCCGCGCGCCCGCTGACCCGCCGGAGCGGACCGGCCAGCCCGGACGGATCGGACCGCTCGGACGGCCCTGAGCAACCCAGCAACCCCACAGCCCCTGAGCAGCCCTGAACAACCCGGGGCCGGGCCCCGGAGCTATTCGCCGGGCACCGTGAGGGCGTAGTGCAGCGTCGCGTAGCGCTTCCTGCGGTGCACGAACGGGACCAGGACCCCATGCAGGAAGGGGTACTTGTGCGCGAGGGCCTTCGCGGCGCGCTCCGCCTCCTCACCGGTGAGCAGCGTGGCCCGCGCCTCGACGGCCGGGCCGGTGGGCTTGCCCCGCACGGTGGACGGCGCGATCTCGACGCGCGGGTCGTTCCGCAGCCGCTTGACCTTCCAGGCCGCGTCGTAGGTCCGGAAGAAGGCCCGCTCCCCGTCGACGACGATGTTGACGGCCGTGCCGACGGGCGTGCCGTCCTTCTTGTACGTGGTGAGCAGGACCGTCTTCTGCCGGACGAAGGGCTCGAACGGGGAAGGGGTGTTCGTCATCGGATGCCTCCGGTGCTCCTGGCCCGCCGGTGTGCGGGCCGGTCGTAAGTACGACAGGGCCGGCTGTCCCTTTGTGACATCGGCCGGCACCGCCCGGCACGGACGCGATCCGCCCGGGTCGGGAGATGCGTCGACGCCCGCCCCGTGGTGACGGGCGGACGTCGTCCGGTCTGAATGATCACCGTGGGCGGTGGTCGGCTGCGGTCTGCTACGAGTCGTCGCGCTTGAGGGACTGCTGCGAGTGGTCGCCCTTCTCGATGAAGTGCTCGTCACCGCGATCCGACGTCTCGTCCGCCTCGTGGGCGCCGCTGTCCTGCGAGCGCCGTTCGGCCTCGGCGGCCTGCCACGCCTTCCGGTCCTTGTCCGTGGATTTGTCCATGTCGCTCACTTCCCGATGGGAGTGCGTACTCCACCACCGTATGACCGGGATGGGGCGGACGCCCACCGCGGAACTCCGGAGGGCGTGCGGCTCGTCGCCGGCATCGCGCGGGAAGGTGTGCGGCCCGCGGATCCATGGGTGAATCAGCGTGCCGTTCCGGTCCAATCCGGGCAATCCGCCGTTGCGTCTCTACGCTCTCCGAGAGGGCGGAATGACGGCTTCGGATGATCGTGATCGTGATCGTGATACGGGAGGTTGCGGGTGGACGTGTCGGGTCGTGCCATGGTGGGCCGTCGCGGGCTGCTGGGGGCAGCGGGCGCTCTGGCCGCAGGCAGTGCGGTGACAGGTCTTGCCACGGCCTGTTCGCAGGGCACCGCCGAAGCCGCCGCTGCGGGAGCCGTCCGGCCGGAGGCGGCGGTGTCGGTCGGGCCGGCGGATTCCCGTTACGCCAGCCTGTTGCGAGGCGACAACTGGCGCTTCGTGGGGAATCCGGACGAGATCCGGGTGGTCGAGTCGACGGACCAGGTGGTGCGCGCGGTGTCGGACGCCGTGGATTCCGGGCGCCGGATCGCGGTGCGCAGCGGCGGGCACTGTTTCGAGGGCTTCACCGCAGAGCCCGGGGTGCGTCTGCTCCTGGACCTCTCGTCCATGAACGAGGTCGGGTACGACCGGGACCGGGGCGCGTTCGTGGTCCGTCCGGGGGCCACGCTGGGGCATGTCTACCGGACGCTCTTCACGCGCTACGGCGTGACCATTCCCGGCGGAGGCTGCCCGCACGTGGGGGCCGGCGGACATGTGTGCGGCGGCGGATACGGGCCGCTCTCCCGCAGGTACGGCTCCGTGGTGGACCACCTCCACGGCGTGGAGGTGGTGGTCGTCGGCGGCGACGGCACCGTTCGTACGGTGACCGCCACCCGCGAACCGGGCGATCCGCACCACGACCTGTGGTGGGCGCACACCGGTGGCGGCGGAGGCAACTTCGGCGTCGTGACCAGGTACTGGATGCGCACGCCGGGAGCCACCGGCACCGATCCCTCGCGGCTGCTGCCGGCCGCACCCGCCAGGGTCCTGGAGTGCCTGGTCGTCTGGGCCTGGGACGAGCGGATGACCGAGAAGGCGTTCACCACGCTGCTGCGCAACTTCGGGAGCTGGCACGAGCGCAACAGTGCGCCGGGCACACCGCAGGCGAACCTGTACGCGATCCTGCAAGCGGCGCACCGCAGCGCGGGCGACTTCCGCATGATCGTCCAGATCGACGCGGACACCCCGGGCGCGGACGACCTCGTGACGGCCTTCGTGTCCGCCGTCACCGCGGGCACCGGGGTCGAGCCGGCACTCGACGACCGCCGGACCATGCCGTGGCTGCACCCGATCACCTGGCCGGGCGCGGGTGAGGCCGGCGACGTGGTCACCCGCCGGTACAAGATCAAGGCCGCCTATCTGCGCCGGTCGTTCACCGGCGGGCAACTCGCGACGATCCACCGGCATCTGACGAACTCCACCGGGACCCCGGTCGGCACCCTGGAACTGATCGGATACGGCGGCCAGGTCAACGCCGTCCGGCCCGGGGCGACCGCGGTGGCCCAGCGTGACTCGGTCATGAAGGCCGACTTCCACACCGTCTGGACCGACGAGGCCGACGACGCGGCCAACCTGGCCTGGGTCCGCGACTTCTACCGCGACGTGTACCGCGACACCGGCGGCGTCCCCGTACCCGGCACGGTCAGTGACGGCTCCTACGTCAACTACCCGGACACCGACCTGGCCGACCCCGCCTGGAACACCTCCACGATGCCCTGGCACACCCTCTACTACAAGGACAACTACCCCCGCCTGCAACAGGTGAAGGCCCGCTGGGACCCCCTCGACGTCTTCCACCACGCTCTCGCGATCCAGAGCGCCTCCGCTGCGGGGGGACCACGTCGGACCGGCGCCGCCACCGCGCCACCCGACGGATCCGACCGGTCCCCGACCCGCACCGGCGGGTAGGCGTGCGGCCTCAGCGGTCGAGCCGCCGCCGGGCCGTGAGCGGTTCGGCGAAGCAGCGGCTGTCGCTGGAGCGGTGGCGGCCGAAGCCCGCGCGCCCGCACGGCGGTTGGAACATGGCCGGACCGGGCGGCGGATCGGGCGGCGGCTCGGCCGGACCGGAAGCGGCGGCGCCGAAGTCGGCTCGCCGACCGGCGGAGCGCTCTGCGAGGGTGAGGGCGTGACACGATCGTTCGTACCGGGCCTGGAGCTCGCCGAGACATTCCACGCCGAGGTCGTCGCGCCGCTCCTGGACGCCGCGCTGGACCGGGTGCCGTACTCGGCGGGCCTGATCGGCGCCGGCTCCGAGGTGCAGGGATACGACACCGAGCGCTCCACCGACCACGCGTGGGGCCCGCGGGTACAGGTCTTCCTCGGCGGCGAGGACTTCCGGGCCCGCGCCGCCGACCTCACCGCGCTGCTGGACCGCGAACTGCCCGACGCGTTCGGCGGCCACCCGGTGCGCTTCGCCTTCCCGGCCGGCACGCCGGCCCGGCACCGGGTCGACGTCATCGACCTGCGCGCGTACTTCGCCGACCGGCTCGGCGTGGACCCCGCCGACGGCGTGCCGGTCTCCGCCTGGCTGACGACCCCGACCCAGACCCTGCGCGAACTCACCGCCGGCGCCGTCTTCCACGACGGTCTCGGCCGGCTCGCCGCGTACCGCGAACTGCTCGCCTGGTACCCGGACGACGTGTGGCGCCACGTCCTCGCCTGCCAGTGGATGCGGCTGTCCCAGGAGGAGCCCTTCGTCGGCCGCTGCGGCGAGGTCGGCGACGAACTCGGCTCCGCGGTGGTCGCCGCCCGCCAGGTCCGCGACCTGATGCGGCTGTGCCTGCTGATGCACCGGGTCTACCCGCCCTACGGCAAGTGGCTCGGCACCGCCTTCGCCGCGCTGCCCTGCGCCGCCGACCTCACCCCGCACCTCTCCGGTGCACTGTCCGCCGGCACATGGCGCGAGCGCGAGCGGCACCTGTCGCCTGCCTACGAGGGCGCCGCCGCGCTCCACAACGCCCTCGCCCTCACCGACCCGCTCGACCCGGCGGTCCGGCCGTTCCACGACCGCCCGTTCCTCGTGCTGGACGCCCACCGCTTCACGCACGCGCTCACCGCCACCATCACCGACCC
>NZ_JACEGK010000578.1:0-4787 GCF_056859195.1 Streptomyces sp. NH27 | reverse complement strand
GGCCTTGGTCGCGTAGATGTCGACGTACTCCTGGCCGCCGAGGTACATCACCTGCGACATCACCTCGTCGGTGACCGCGCGCAGCACATAGCGGTCGCGGTCCATGCCGTCGTACCGGGAGAAGTCCAGCGGGGTGCCGAAGCGGACCTTCACCGGGGCCAGCCGCGGCATGCCGTTGCCACCCGGCTGCACCTTGTCGGTACCGATCATCGCGAACGGGATCACCGGGGCGCCGGTCATCAGCGCGAGCCGGGCGATGCCGGTGCGGCCGCGGTAGAGCCGGCCGTCGGGGGAGCGGGTGCCCTCGGGGTAGATGCCGAAGATCTTGCCCTCCTCCAGCACCCGGCGCCCGGTCATCAGAGCAGCCACGCCGCCGCGGGCGCCGTCACGGTCGACCGGGATCATGCCGCAGGTGGTGAAGAACCACGCCATCAGCCGGCCCTTGACGCCCTTGCCGGTGACGTACTCGTCCTTGCCGATGAAGTAGACCTGCCGGTCCACCACCAGCGACAGGAACAGCGAGTCGATGAAGGTGACGTGGTTGCCCGCCAGGATCACCGGGCCGTCGGCCGGGATGTGCTCCAGGCCCTCCACCACCGGCCGATACAACACACGCATCAGCACCAGCAGAATCGCCTTCAGCACGCTGCGGGACATGCGGGACAACGGACCCCTCCGGGCTCGTACGGACGTCAACCTGCGGACCGACCCTACCGGCCCGTACGTCACGACGATACTTCCGCGCACGCCCCCAGCGCACGCCGGGTTCACCCACCGGATACCGCACGTCGGCGCAGGCCGTGCCGGGCACCCGCGACAACGGTCCGGCCGGGCCGCCTTGCCGGAAACGCACCGGGAGTTGGGAATCTCACAGGCCCGTCCCGCCCTGGTCGGATGCCGGCGGGGGATACGAGCCGGGGCCGGTCGTGAATCGGAGGGTTGAATCCCCGGTGGGACGGGGTAATGCACGGTAAACAGCCGACGTCCCGGTGTGCCTCCGGCCCGCCCCGGCGACGCTGTGCCGGACACCGCAGCAGCGGTACCCGGCCGGTTCGTTTGTGCGATCATCGGCGCCAGCGGAGGCGACATCGAGCGCACATTCGCATCAACTCCGCACAGGCACACGTTCCGGGCGCACACCACACCCTCAACCGCCCGGACGGATTTCGAAGGGGAGGCCCGCGCGACATGGGCATGAGCGTGACCATCTCTACGGCGAACCACGACGACGCCGAGAAGATCCTGAAACTCCAGTACCTGTGCTATCAGGGCGAAGCCGAGCTGTACGGCGACTACACCATCGAACCGCTCACCCAGACCCTCGACGAACTGCGCGCCGAACTCGCCGGAGGCACCGTCCTCGTGGCGCGGCTCGGCGAGGAGGTCGTCGGTTCCGTCCGCGGTGCCGTCGACGACGACGGCACCGCCCGCATCGGCAAGTTGATAGTCCACCCGCGCCTCCAGCGGCACGGACTCGGCGGGCGCCTGCTCGCCGCTCTCGAAGACCGCCTCGCCGCCGAAGCCGAGGCCAAGCGCTACCGCCTCTTCACCGGCCACCGCAGCCAGGTGCACCAGCGGATGTACCGCAAGCTCGGTTACGAGCAGGTGGGCGCCGCGGAACCGGTCAACCGCCGGCTCAGCCTGGTGCACATGGAGAAGTCCGCGCAGCAGCCGCCGACCCCGGCCGGAAGCTACGCGGCCACTGCCTGACCGGTACTGAACGGCGCCGGCCGGCACTGACCGGTGCCGGTCCGGTGCGCTACTCGCCGTCGCCGGTCCCGGCCGGCTGTGCCGGCGCCGTCTCCGTCCCCTGCCGGGTGGAGCGGCGCAGCCACAGCAGACCGGCGACCGGCAGCGCGATCGGCAGGAAGACATAGCCGACCCCGAAGTCCGACCACACGGTCGCGTCGGGGAACGCCGAGGAGTCGACGACGGTCAGGATGCCCACGGTGATCACCCCGAGCAGCTCCGCCGAGCAGGAGACCAGGGCCACCTTGCGGGCCGACTCGCCGCCCCGCCACAGCGCGATCGTGATCACCGCGTAGACCACCCCCGCGACCCCGGACAGCACGTACGCCAGCGGCGCCTCGTGGTACTTGGTGCTGAGCTGCACGATCGAGCGGGAGAGCGCGGCCACCGTGAAGACCCCGTACAGCGACAGCAGCAGCCGCCCGGGTCCGGTGCCGATCTTCGCCTTCGCTACGGCCTGAGCCGGCTCGGGCCGGGCCGCCGTGGCCCGGACCTTCCCGGACTGCTCGGGCTCGGGCCGGGCCGTCTGCGGTGCTGCCGCCGTCTCGACCGCCGGCTGGGGTGACGTCACGTTGCTGCCTTCCACTGTGTTCCCGGTACTGCCCTCAGCCATGTCCCGCTCCCCAGATCTGGTGCAGCCGCAGTTCCAGCACCGCCAGGATCACCCCGCCGGCCGCGACGATCGCCGATCCCCAACGGGTGCGCTCCGCAAGCGACATGACCGCCGCCGCCGGGATCGCGCACACCGCGCCGATCAGGTAGGGCACGAACACCGCCAGCCCGTGTTCGGGCCGGTCACCCCGGGCGAGCTGGACGATCGAGACGACGAGCTGGGCCAGGACCGCGAGGGTGACCACGGCCATCCCGGCGAAGTGCCAGTCCTTCGTCGCCGAGTCGCGGTACGCCGCCCAGCCGCACCACGCCGCGAGCAGCAGCGCGAGCACGGAGACCGTCCAGATGACCCAATCGAGCATGCGACGACTGTATTACGGGCGCCGAACCGCCCTCGCTCCCGGGTTACCGCATCCCCGGCCACTGCTCAGCCGTGCCGTACCCAATACACGTCGGTGGTGTACGGCATCTCGATCGCGCCGCTGCCCCGCGTCGCGTCGTGCGCGCTCAGCACCGCCTGGAGCTCCGCCCGCACCCGCTCCTGCCGGGCCGGGGCGAGCACGGCTATGTGGCTGGACGACATCATCCGCTCCACCACGTCGGCGACGGTCGTGGAGTGCGGGTTCGGCCAGTGCCGCTCCTCGATCGCGCCCCAGCCCGGCCGGGCGGCGAACGCCTCGCGCCACGCGCGGCCGGGGCCGCCGGGGGCGTCCGGCCCGGCACCCGCGGCGGGCACCGGGCCGGAAACCATGCCCGTACCTGTGCCCGTACCTGTGCCTGCGGCCGTATCCGTGCCCTTGTCCGCGCCCGCGTCCGTACTCGTGCCTCCCGGGCCCGAGGCCAGCGGGGGGCTCGGCAGGTCGCGCGGCGCCAGCCGGAAGTAGATGTCCTGGTAGTCCCGCACCCACGGCACCGACGTGTCGTACGTGTTCCACACCAGCACCAGCGCCCCGCCCGGCCGCAGCAGCCGCTCGACCTCCGCCAGCGCCCGGTCCGCCTCGAACCAGTGCCAGGACTGCGCCGCCACCACCGCGTCCGCGCACCCCGCGCGCAACCCGGTGTCCTCCGCGGTGCCCGCGGACACCGCGACCCCCGGCAGCAGCTGCGCCAGCCGCTCCCGCATCTCCGCCACCGGCTCCACCGCGAGCACCTCGGCCCCGGTCAGCGCCAGCAGCCGGGTGAACTTGCCGGTGCCGGCCCCCAGATCGACCACGGTGCGGCCCCGCTCCAGCGGCAGCGCGTCCGCGAGGGCGGCGAGCGCCGCGAGCGGGTAGGAGGGCCGGGAGCGCTCGTAGACCCCCGCGGCCCGCTGATAGCCGACTCCTGCTGCGTGGTGCACTCTCACGCGGGCTGACGGTAGCAGGGTCGGATGACGTTCACGGATCCCCGGACCGAACGGCAGGACACCCGATCGCCCGCCCATTCCCCTTACCCTGGAAGCGAGTTCGCCGACATCGCCCGCGCCGCGCCGCCTCATCGCGCCGACCCTGCCCGGCGCACGCCGGGCGCG
This sequence comes from Streptomyces sp. NH27, assembly GCF_056859195.1. NCBI lineage: Bacteria > Bacillati > Actinomycetota > Actinomycetes > Kitasatosporales > Streptomycetaceae > Streptomyces > Streptomyces sp. NH27. Next base: position 916 of record NZ_JACEGK010000578.1, on the reverse strand, counting down.
ATACTGCATGCTGGGCAATCCACCCATGCCCTGGTTACGGAGCACGAATGACCTCCACCTTTCCGGACATCTCACTCAGTACGGACCGGCTGGTGCTGCGCCCGTACGACGAGGACGACATCCCCGCACTCGTGGAGATGATGAACGACGACCTGATCGCGGCGTGGACGAACGTGCCCCAGCCCTACACCGCCGCCGACGCGCTCGACTTCGTCACCAGGACCGCGCCCGCCGAGCGGGAACAGGGCCGCGGACTGGTGCTGGCGGTCACCGAGATGCTCACCCAGCGGCTGGTCGGCACCGTCACCCTCCAGCACACGGACTGGCGCATCCGCGGCACCGAGGCCGGGTACCTCACCGCCAACTGGGCCCGGGGCGAGGGATACGCCTGCGAGTCCGTGCTCACCGTGTGCCGCTGGCTCTTCCGGGAGCAGGGCTTCGAACGGGTCGAGCTGCGCACCGCCGCCGACAACACCGCGTCCCAGCAGGTCGCCCAGAAGATCGGGTGCGTCAGCGAAGGGGTGCTGCGCAGCGCCGGGATCGTCCGGGCCCGGCCCGACGCGGACCCCGCCGGGGCGTGGACCGAGGTCCGTACGGACCTGCTGGTGTGGAGCTTGATCCGGGAGGACCTCGATGACCCGGCTTCCCTCGGGGGGTCGGCTCGCGCCGGGCGTCGTGCGGATGCCGGTGCGGCGAACTACGCCGACGACTACAGCGCTTTCGCCGACTGGCGCTGAAGCCCCAACGGGTCCGCCCGGGTTGCCCGGTCCTGTGGGTGCCGGACCTTGCGATCGGTGGGTGGCGGGTCCGCCCGGGTTGCCCGGTCCTGTCGGTGCCGGACCTTCCGGTCGGTGGGTGGCTGGGGGTACCTCCCAGGCGAAGCTCTGGGGGAGCGCAGTTCCCCGCGCCCCTGGGT
>NZ_JACEGK010000577.1:0-4818 GCF_056859195.1 Streptomyces sp. NH27 | reverse complement strand
GGGTCGCCAAGGGGACAGGCGATCCCGCCGCACGGCGGGGAAGGCGAGCGGCGGAGAAGGCGAGCGGGACCGCGGACCGGCGGGCCGGGCAGCAGCCGGAGTTCGCCGGAGGCCCACGAACCGCGGCCGGCGCCAGGCGGCCACGCGGCCAGGCGCCCAGGAGCCGCAAAAGGGCGCTCGGACCGCGGTCCGAGCGCCCCACGGCGACCTCCTGCGGCCGCTACCGGGCGAAGCCCGCCACGATCTTCGCGTGGCCCTGCTGCTCCTCGACCAGGGCCAGGAACCGGCCGTCGGGCCCGAAGACCGCATGGGTGCCCGCACCGAGTGCCGGAGTACCGATCCTGACCCCGTTGCCGAGCAGACGGGCCTGATCCACGTCGACGTCCCAACGCGGGAAGGCCGCGGCGGCGGCCCGCTCGATCGGCAGCACCTCGAAGGACTCCTCCAGCTGCTCCAGCGTGCGCGCCCCCGTCAGGTCGTACGGCCCGACCCGGGTGCGGCGCAGCGCCGTGAGGTGGCCGCCGACACCGAGACCGGCGCCGAGATCGCGGGCGAGCGCGCGGATGTACGTGCCGGAGGAGCAGGTCACGGTGACATCGAGGTCCAGCAGGCCGGGCGCGCCGTCGGGCACCCGCGCCTCGCGCACCGTGAAGGCGCTGACCGTCACCGGCCGGGCGGGCAGCTCGAACTCCTCGCCCTCACGCACCCGGGTGTAGGACCGCACCCCGTCGACCTTGATGGCGCTGACCTTGGACGGCACCTGGAGGATCGCCCCGGTGAGCGCGGCGACCCCTTCGTCCACGGCGGCCCGGGTGACCTCGGCGGCGGACGCCTCGGCGGTGACGTCGCCCTCGGCGTCGTCGGTGACCGTGGACTGGCCGAGTCTGATGGTGGCCGCGTACTCCTTCTCGGTGAGCGCGAGATGGCCGAGCAGCCGGGTGGCGCGCTCCACGCCGATCACCAGCACACCGGTCGCCATCGGGTCGAGTGTGCCTGCGTGGCCGACCCGCCGGGTGCCGGCCAGCCGGCGCATCCGGGACACCACGCCGTGCGAGGTGAGCCCGCCGGGCTTGTCGACGACGACCAAGCCCGACGGGCCTTCCTTCCTGGGACTCATGCCTGCGTGCGACCGTCCTCGTCGCCGGCCGCGGTGGCCGGTCCTTCGTCGTCCGCAGCGGCCGCGCCGTCGCCGGCGGTTCCGCCGGCGGTGTCGGCCTCGTCGTCGAGGTCGTCATCTTCCTCGGCCGGCTTGCGATACGGGTCCGCCTCGCCGGCGTACTGCGCGTCGGTGGCGGTCTTGCGGACCTCTTCGTCGGCCGCGCGGGCCTTGGCCAGCAGGTCGTCGATGGTGCGGGCGTTGTCGGGCAGCGCGTCGGCGACGAACGCCAGGCTCGGGGTGAACCGCACCCCGGTCTGCCGGCCGACCTCGGTGCGCAGCACGCCCTTCGCGCTCTCCAGGGCGGCGGCGGAGGCGGCGCGCTCCTCGTCGTCCCCGTAGACCGTGTAGAAGACCGTCGCCTCCCGCAGGTCACCGGTGACCCGGGTGTCGGTGATCGTCACATACCCCAGCCGCGGGTCCTTGATCCGCCGCTGAAGGGTCTCCGCGACCACGACCCGGATGCGGTCCGCAAGCTTTCGCGCCCGCGCGGTGTCGGTCATCGTGTTCTTCTCTCTTCACTCGGTTCGTTCGGTCCGTCATCCGGTCAGTCGTCGCCGTCGCTGTGGATGCGCTGCCGTGTCGACAGCAGATCCACCTCCGGCCGGGCGACCATCCAGCGCTCGCACCGGTCGAGTACGTCCTTGACGTGCCCGAGGTCGCCGGACACCGTCGCAATCCCTATCTCGGCCCTGCGGTAGAGGTCCTGGTCGCCGGTCTCGGCCACACTCACCGCGAACTTGCGGTGCAGTTCGGCCACGATCGGGCGGATCACGGACCTCTTCTCCTTCAGCGACCGTACGTCACCGAGCAGCAGGTCGAAGCACAGCGTGCCTACATACATGACCATGAACGGTACAGGCACGGCCGGGGGCGCGCGCAGGGGTTGTTATGCCGGCGACCGGCCCCGGACCTTTGTACTGCCCGCTACCGGCGAGCTGTGGGATCAGCCGCGCGGCTTCTCCCGCATCTCGTAGGTGGCGATGACGTCGTCGATCTTGATGTCGTTGTAGTTGCCGAGGTTGATACCGCCCTCGTAACCCTCACGAATCTCGGTGACGTCGTCCTTGAAGCGGCGCAGGCCCTCGATGTTGAGGCTCTCCGCGATGACCTTGCCGTCGCGCAGCAGGCGGGCCTTGGTGTTGCGCCGGACCTCGCCGGAGCGCACCAGCACACCGGCGATGTTGCCGAGCTTGGAGGAGCGGAAGACCTCGCGGATCTCGGCGGTGCCGAGCTCCACCTCCTCGTACTCGGGCTTCAGCATGCCCTTGAGCGCTGCCTCGATCTCCTCGATGGCCTGGTAGATCACCGAGTAGTAGCGGACGTCCACACCCTCGCGCTCGGCCATCTGCGCGGCACGGCCGACCGCGCGGACGTTGAAGCCGATCACGATGGCGTCGGAGCCGGTCGCCAGGTCGATGTCCGACTCCGTGACCGCACCCACACCGCGGTGCAGGACGCGGATGTCGACCTCGTCGCCGACGTCGAGCTGGAGCAGCGAGGACTCCAGGGCCTCCACCGATCCGGACGCGTCGCCCTTGATGATGAGGTTGAGTTCCTGCACCAGGCCGGCCTTGAGGGCCTCGTCCAGGTTCTCCAGGGAGAACCGCACACCCTTGCGGGCGAAGCGGACGTTGCGCTCGCGGGCGGCACGCTTCTCGGCGATCTGCCGGGCGGTGCGGTCCTCGTCGACGACCAGGAAGTTGTCGCCGGCGCCGGGCACGTTGGTCAGACCGAGGACGAGCACCGGAGTCGACGGGGTCGCCTCCTCCACGTTGTCGCCCTTGTCGTCGAGCATGGCCCGGACCCGGCCGTACGCGTCGCCGACCACCATCGTGTCGCCGACCCGCAGGGTGCCGCGCTGGACCAGGACGGTCGCGACGGCGCCGCGGCCCTTGTCCAGGTGCGCCTCGATCGCGATGCCCTGCGCGTCCTGCTCCGGGTTGGCCCGCAGGTCGAGTGAGGCGTCGGCGGTGAGGATCACGGCCTCCAGCAGGCTGTCGATGTTCAGCCCCTGCTTGGCGGAGATGTCGACGAACATGGTGTCGCCGCCGTACTCCTCGGCCACCAGCCCGAACTCGGTGAGCTGGCCGCGCACCTTCGTCGGGTCGGCGCCCTCGACGTCGATCTTGTTGACCGCGACCACGATCGGGACGTCCGCGGCCTTGGCGTGGTTGAGCGCCTCGATCGTCTGCGGCATCACACCGTCGTTCGCCGCGACCACGAGGATCGCGATGTCGGTGGACTTCGCACCGCGGGCACGCATGGCGGTGAACGCCTCGTGGCCAGGGGTGTCGATGAAGGTGATGGCGCGCTCTTCGCCGTTGACCTCGGTGGCGACCTGGTAGGCACCGATGTGCTGGGTGATGCCACCGGCCTCGCCCGCGACCACGTTGGTCTTGCGGATCGCGTCGAGCAGGCGGGTCTTACCGTGGTCGACGTGACCCATGACGGTCACCACCGGCGGACGGGAGACCAGGGCGTCCTCGCCGCCCTCGTCCTCGCCGAACTCGATGGAGAACGACTCGAGCAGCTCGCGGTCCTCCTCCTCCGGGCTGACGATCTCCAGCACGTAGTTCATCTCGCTGGCGAGCAGCTCCAGCGTGGAGTCGGACACCGACTGGGTGGCGGTGACCATCTCGCCAAGGTTCAACATCACCTGGACGAGCGACGCCGGGTTGGCGTTGATCTTCTCGGCGAAGTCGGTGAGCGAGGCACCGCGCGACAGGCGCACGGTCTGGCCGTTGCCGCGGGGCAGCAGCACACCGCCCACGGACGGGGCCTGCATGGCCTCGTACTCCTGGCGCCGCTGGCGCTTGCTCTTACGGCCTCGGGCCGGACGGCCACCAGGGCCGCGACCGAAGGCACCCTGCGTTCCACCACGGCCACCCGGGCCGCCCGGACGTCCGCCGAAGCCGCCGGGGCGCGGACCGAAGCCGCCACCGCCGCCGGGGGCACCGCCGCCGGGACGGGGACCGCCGAAGCCGCCACCGCCGCCACCGGGACGACCGCCGCCACCAGGACCGGCCGGACGGCCGGCGAAGCCGCCGCCACCGGGACGCCCACCGGGACCGCCGGGACGGCCGCCGGGGCCGCCGCCGGGACGCCCACCGGGACCGCCGGGACGCCCACCCGTGGAGGGCGCGGGGCGCTGCGGCATCATGCCCGGGTTCGGGCGCGGGCCCGAGGACTGCGGGCGGGGCATACCGCCCGGGGACGGACGGGAGCCGCCGGGGCCGCCCTGACCGCCCTGACCGCCGCCGGGACGCGGGGTGCCGCCGGGACGCGGGGCGCCGCCGCCGGGACCCGCGGGACGCGGGGCACCGCCCGGGCCGCCGCCGGGACGCGACGCGCCACCGGGGCGCGGCATGCCGGTGGAGCCGGACGTGAACGGGTTGTTGCCGGGACGCGGGCCGGCCGGGCGCGGGGCACCGGGACGGGCACCGCCCTGGCCGCCCTGACCGGCTGCGGGCCGGTTGCCGCCGGGGCGGCCACCGTCACGCTGACCGCCATCACGCTGACCGCCATCACGCTGACCGCCGTCCCGCTGACCGGCGTCGCGCTGACCGCCGGCCGGAGCCGGACGGGCCGGGCGCGGCCCGGGGGTGGCGCCGCCGGGACGCTGGCCGGCGGCCGGGGCCGCAGGCGCCGACGGGGGTGCC
>NZ_JACEGK010000576.1:0-4824 GCF_056859195.1 Streptomyces sp. NH27 | reverse complement strand
CCCCTCCACACCTGCGACGGCTGCGACCGCGCCTTCCGCACCCACGACCCCACCACCCGCTGCGCCGACTGCCGCACGGCCCCAACCGGGCCCCACACGGAAAGGGCCGCCTGATGACGCGCTGGGGTAGCTTGAGCCGTGTGACTGCCCAGAGCATCGAAGAGGTGCGGCTGACCGCCTTCAAGAGCTTCCGCGACCAGGTCCTCCCCCTTGCCCCGCTGACCACTCTCATCGGTCGCAACAGCAGCGGGAAGTCCAGCGCTCGACGGTCTCGAAGTGCTGTCCCGGCTCGCCCGGGGCGAGGACATCGCCGAGGCGCTGGAGAGCCGCCGCGGTCCGGAAGGCGCTGTCCGGGGCGGGCTGGCCGGATGTGTTCCGCACGGCTCCGACCGTTTCTCGCTCGGGTGCACTGTAGGGACGGAGCATGGACCGATCTGCCTCGACGTGACCGTCCAGGTCGAGCCCGAGGTGCAGATCATCGAGGAACGGCTGGCGGGGCCGACGCCCAAAGGACACCAGCCCGTTCTGGTCAGTGGCGAGGCGAATCCCCAGGTCGGCGACCTTTGGGCGACCTGGCACAACGGCAAGAAGGGCCGCGATCCGAACGTGCGGTTCCGTGGTTCCCGGCTTCTCACCTCCCAACTGCCCCTCCGGGTGGTACCGGAGACGGCAGGCGGTACGGACAGCGTGTGGTGCGCCGAGACGATGATCTCCACGCTCGAGGGCGTCTTCCACCTCGACCCCGTCCCCCACCTCATGCGCCAGTACGTCCCGTCACGTGACAGCAACCTGCGCCGTACCGCCGAGAACCTGTCGGCCGCGGTGGGGAACATCGAGCGCACGGACCAGCGCCTCTTCCGGCGCCTGGTGGAGTTGCTGCGCAGCCTGGCGGACCACGAGATCGAGACGCTCGCGGTCACCCGTTCCGAACTCGGCGACGTCATGATCGCGCTCAACGAGGGCACGCTCGGCCTCACACCGGCCCGCGAGATGAGCGACGGAATGCTTCGCTTCCTGGCCATCACCACCTCCCTCCTCACCGGCGGTGGCGGGCTCGACTTGGGGCCTTCGACCACCGAACGGGACGAACGCTCGCTGATGCTGGTGATCGAGGAACTGGAGAACGGTCTCCATCCGTCCCAGGCGTCCGAGGTACTCGAACTGGTCCGCCAGACCGGGACTGCAAGCAGAGCTCAAGTGCTCATCACCACGCACAGCCCGGCGCTGCTCTCCGCACTCGACGCCGAGGACCACGAGGGCGTGGTGGTCTGCTGGCGCGATCCTGATGAGGGGACCAGCCGTCTGACCCGGCTCACCGAACTCGACGGCTATCCCGCGGCCATGGCAGCGGGCTCACTCGGCGAGGTGGTCACGCGGGGACGCCTCGAAACCCGCCCGCGCCGCGATCGCGACTACACCGAGTTCGACCGGTTGCTGGGGATTGGGTGATGCGTGGCACGCAGGGTTGAGTTCGTCGACACTTCCGTCCTCTGCAATCTGCTGCTGTCCTGCTACGCGTGACCTCGCCGATGACCCGCCACTGACCCGTCGATCAGGGGTCAGCGGGCTCAGGTCAGCGGGCGGCCGGCTGCTCGGACGGCTGCTCGACGGCCGGCTCCTCCGTAACCGCGGGTTCGGGTGCCCCGTCCCGTTCGCGGCGCAGCGCCCGCAGGCCACGGATGCCGAGGACGCCGATCCCGGTGCCGAGGATCGTGGAGGTGATCGCGAGGGCGAGGTGGATCCAGAAGTACGCGGTCGGGTGGGAGTGGTCGCCGTGGTGGAAGGCGAGGCCGCTGGTGTCCTTCCAGAGGTTTTTCACAAAGGTCGTCCAGACGATCCAGGACCACACGCCGAAGGCGACCAGGAACCAGGAGACACGGCGACTGAGCTTCATACGTACCAGTATGGGTGGGGTGCGGGGAAGGACGGCGGGCGGGGTACGGAGGTTCCGGACGGCCTGCGTGCGAAGGGTCACGTGACGGGCTCGGGGCCCGGGGGCGCGGGAGGACGGCCCGGCCCGGTACGTTCTGCGGGTGGCCAAGACAGTGACCTCAGCTCTGAAAGCGTCCGCGGCGTCCCTGACCGCCCTCCTGCTGGGCGGAACCGTGCTGGCCGGCACCGCGCAGGCCGCGCCCGCCCAGCCGAAGACACCCAGCCCGCCGGCGGTGATGTCGAAGGTCGGCGGCGACCGGCTGAGCCTGCCGGGCACCCAGGTCAACGCGGGCGCGGGCGTGCCGGCGCTGCCGAAGGGCATCACCGCGCGCTCGTGGATCGTCACGGACGCCGAGACCGGCGACGTCCTCGCGGAGCACAACGCGCACTGGAAGCTCCCCCCGGCCAGCACCCTGAAGATGCTGCTGGCCGACATGCTGATACCGAAGCTGCCGGCGTCGACCGTGCACAAGGTGGTGCCCTCGGACCTGAAGGGCATGGGCGAGGGCAGCAGCCTGGTCGGGGTCAAGGAGAACCTGACCTACACCGTGAAGGACCTGTGGCTCGGGGTGTTCCTGCGCTCGGGCAACGACGCGGTGCACGTGCTGTCCGCGATGAACCACGGCGTCCCGGCGACCGTGGCCGACATGAACGCCGAGGCGCACGAACTCCAGGCCGACGACACGCACGTGGTCTCGCCGGACGGCTACGACATGCCCGGGCAGGCCAGCAGCGCGTACGACCTGACGCTGTTCGCGCGCGCCGGGCTACAGATCCCCGAGTTCCGTGAGTACTGCTCGACGGTCACCGCGCAGTTCCCCGGCGACTACAAGAAGGTCAAGCACCCCAAGAAGGGTCAGCCGGCCAAGACCCGGGAGTCCTTCCAGATCCAGAACACCGACCGCCTGCTCAGCGGTGACTACGACGTGAAGCCGTACCCGGGCATCGCCGGGGTGAAGAACGGCGACACGACGAACGCCGGTGCCACGTACACCGGGGTCGCGGAGCGCGGCGGGCGCAAGCTGCTGGTCACCGTGATGCATCCGGACCCGAAGTCGGGGCACAACGCGGTCTACCGCGAGGCGGCGTCGCTGCTGGACTGGGGCTTCAAGGCCGCACCGACGATCCAGCCGGTCGGCACTCTGGTGCCGCCGCTGAGCCAGCTGCCCCCGGCCAAGACGTCGAAGCAGCCGGCCACCGGGTCGGCCGGGCGGACCTCGGTGGCGGCGGCCACGTCGTCCTCGTCCTCGTCGTCGGCCCGCGGGCTGTGGACGGCGGCCGGGATCACCGCCGCGACCCTGGTGGTGCTCGCCGCGGTGATCATCGTCGTGCGGCGCCGCCGTCCGCTTCCGTCCGCGGTGGTTCCCAGCGGTGCGAGCCCGAGCGCGGGGCTGAATCTTCCGGGGCAGCGCCAGGGCCCGCGTCAGGGTCAGGAGCCGTCGCCGGATCAGGCGGCTCCCCCCGGTCAGCGGACGTCGCCGGAGCAGGCGCAGAAGCAGGCGCAGGGGCAAGGGACTTCGCCTGATCGTCCTGCGGGCCGCCGGCGTCGTCCCCGCTCCCCCCGGAAGCACTGACCCCGCCGCGCGGGGCCATCTCGCCGTACTGCGTCGCGGTCCACGCGGCGCAGTACAGCAGCAGCTTCGCCATGAAGTTGAACCACAGCAGCAGGGCGATGGGGGTGCCGAAGGCGCCGTAGATGTTCTTGCCCGCGACCCCCCGCAGGTAGCCGCTGAGCCCGATCTTGAGCGCCTCGAAGCCGACCGCCCCGATCAGGGCCGCCGTCGCGACGGCCCGGCGGGGCGGGTCCACGCCGGGCATCAGCGTCAGCAGGTAGACCAGGATGAGGAAGTCCGCGACGATCGCCAGCACGTATCCGACGACGGTGAGCAGCACGCGGCCCGGGCCGTGGTGGTCCAGACCGACCCGGTCGGCGGTCCAGTTGACCGCGGCGGTGGCGAAGCCGGAGGCGGTGAGCGAGACGAGGACGGCCGCGCCCAGGCCCAACAGGACGCCGCCGTCGGAGAGTTTGGCCTTGACCGGGTTGCGGTCCTCGTCGTCCTTGCGCCACACCGCGCGCAGGCAGCCGCGCAGCGAGCCGACCCAGCCGATACCGGTGAACACCAGGGCGGCCGCCGCCGTCAGGCCGATGGTGCCGGCGTTGGAGACCAGGCTGTTGATGTCGAGCTTGTCGGCGATACCGGGGATCTGCTGGGCGATCTTGTGCTCCAGCCTGTCCAGTTGGTGCTGCGACAAGGTGGCGGCGCCGACCGCGGCGACCACGGCGAGCAGCGGGAAGAGCGACAGGAAGCTGGTGAAGGTCATCGCCGCGGCCAGCCGCGACCAGTGCACGGTCTGGAGGTGCGCGAACGCCCGCCACGCGTGCGTGCGCATCGCCCTCGCGATGTGCGGGCCGATCCACGGCAACCGGGTCAACCAGTCCATGTGGGGCGGCTACCCTCCCCCGTGCCCTGCACGCCCGCGGGCTGCGCGGCTCCCCCGTCCGGGTGTTGCCCGCCGCGGCCGTCCGGGTGGGCGGCGGATCTGAACACCAGCGTCCGGGTGCCCCAGAACCGCAGCAAGGTGGCCAGCACCATCCCGACGCCGGCGCCGGAGACCACGTCGGCGCGCGCCGAGGTGCGGCCGAGGGCGTAGTGCGAGAAGCCCAGGCAGGCCAACTGCACCAGCGCCCCTGCGAGGTTCACCGCGAAGAAGGCGCCGTACCGCCGCGCCCGGCCGCCCCGGACCGGGCCGCGACCGCGGTAGGTGCCCAGCGCGTTGCCGAGGTACGCCACCGAGCAACCGGCCAGGAACGACAGCGCCTTCGCGGTCAGCGGCCCCATCCCGCCCGGCCCGCGCAGCCACACGAACAGCCCGAGGTCGGCGGCGTACGCG
>NZ_JACEGK010000575.1:0-4835 GCF_056859195.1 Streptomyces sp. NH27 | reverse complement strand
GACCACTACGGGGCAGTTGCCTTCTACCAGAGCCAGCGATCGAGGTGAACGGCCCATAGTTGGTCGTTGGAGTCGCCGACTGCGGCCGGGTCGAATTCGCCCAGTTCACCCTTGAGGCGCTCCAGTTCGGCCAGTACGTCGTCCTCCTCGTGCGAGTCGGGGTCGAGCAGGAGGTCGCTGGTCTCTGTTCGGAGCCCGTAGTGGTGCAGGCACTGGACCCACAGGACCACGGAGGAGTTCGCGTGGCGGGACACCCCGTGCGCTCCGACGTGATGGACGAACCCGGTCCCGGGCTCTGCTCCGAAGAGCCCCCAGACTCTGTTGGGGAAGAGGGGATCCCAGAACTCGGTAAGGGGATACAGCGGGTTGCCGCTGTCCGTCCGGATCATCGGACGGTTGGTGTCGCGCAGACACGTACGCGACACGAGGTAGGAGAGGTGCGGTACGCCCACCGTCGTCAGGACGGCCTTGTCCGCGTCCGGCAGATCCCAGTCACGGATAACGTCCGGGTCGGCACGTTCCACGTGCTCCTCTCCGGCCCATCCGCACAGATCCTCGTACGCCAGGTCCTCGTAAAAGCGCGTCACTGAACTCCTCCGATAGCCGCTGATGCTGACCCCGTTCGCATCCTGTTGTACGCGGTCTCCAACGTGGAGCGGACAAAGTGTTTGTAGCACCGCAGGACTGCGGCGAGGCCGGGGAACGCCAGGGAGTTGCGAGGACGGTGGCTGGTCGGCCAGGAGGTGTGGTGCCCGCTACACCACGCCACCCCAAGCCCGTCAACCCCGGACGGAACGCCACCCTGTTTGCCCCCCCCGCGAGGCAGGCGCCGGCCGCGTCGCCACGGCCTCGCGCGCTCGTCAGGACGCTTGGATCGCTATGGAGGGCCGCCGTGCTCGCCGGGGTGACCTTGTGCGTGGCCGAGGTTGATGAAGATCGGCGATTCTGGCCCTGCCGCAGTTTCGTGAAGGCTCTCGGAGCGGTATGGGATGGCAGCGGCGGGCGGGCAGAATATTTTCGGGCCCCATGCCTCCGCGCGACTACTGTGCTGCTGGTGGATCGTCTTGACCGGAGAGGGGCTGAGTGGTGCTGACCACTTCGCACCCACCGTAGGTACCTCTGGAGAGTCCAGAGGGGCCTACGGAGGCTCTCGATGTCCAGAACCGTCCGCACGACTCCCAGGCGACTCCGCGTCCAAGAAGGTGCGTCGGAATCCATGTCCCTGTACGACCTGCGTTTTACGCACGCCGAACTGGCCCGGGCCGCCCGCGGAGGCCGTCGCCCTGCCCCTACGAAACTGCCGCACCGGATCACCTCCTGGCAGTGGATGGTGCTCTACTGCAGAGGCGGCTCCTTCTCGACCGAGATCGCCACGGCTGAAGGCCGGGCCCGACTTCAGGGACGACTCGAAGCGCAGCGGATCCGCGGACTGCACCGTGCCGGTCACGACCTTGACGACGCTGATATCCCTCCGACCCGCCACCGTCACGGCGGGCTCTGGAATGCCTGGTAGAGCGAAGCGCTCAGGGCTGGACGGCACCTGCGAGCACATGACGTGCCTGCGGCGGTGCGATCAGAGGGCTTGCACTTTCCTGCCCTCGTACGTGAGCGCTGATCACTACCAGACCGTTCACGAAACTGCGGGCAGAGCCGGATCCAAGACGCTCCATCAGCGCTCGGTCGGGTGGACGACGACGATCAGCGAGTCCGGCGGAGTCGTTCCTCGGCTTGGGCAGGAGTGTCGTAGTAGCCGGGCCGTGCGATGAGGACGGAGCTGAAGTAGTAGCCCTGCTCGTCCTCCGGTTCGTCATCAGCTTCGAAGGGACGCCAGAGGCTCAGCAGCAGATCCGGTGCGACGAACGAGGCCGGGTCGTCCGGGTCTTCCTTGACTTCGGTGTGTTCGCGCAGGACTTCGACGACCTTGCGGGCCGGTGAGGAGAACAGATCCCGACCGCGGAACGTCACCCGATCCGTTGTAACCGTCGGCCGTCCAAGTTCGACCGCTTCGAGGGCACCTCGCACGCAGTGAACGCTGATCGTCAACCCGCTCGGGCGGAAGACGTGTTGTCCCGGCCGGTCCGAATCCGACAGCGCGGAGAGATCGCGGAGCGAGTCCAGCACGGTGTTGGCAGCTTGCCGAGGCATGCCGATCTGCAGTGGTCCGACACCGGTAGGTGGATCAAGCTCGAAGTCCATGCGGGCATGATGCCAAAGCGCACTGTCAGCCTTGGCTGGGCTTCGGGTCGGTGAAGACGGCGAGGTAGCGGAAGTCGCCCCGAGGGCCGTCTTGCAGGGAGTACGGCTGCCAGGTTGAGGGGGTAGGTGCCGCGGAGGGTTCGGGTGTTCGGCTCGTAGTCGCCGCCGCCCCAGAGGAGTTGGCCTGCGAGGGCGCGGTCTTCGTGGATGCGGAAGTCGCGGTCCCGGGTGGGCTTGCTGCCCTCTTTCCGGGGTGTCCACAGGCCGGGCTCGTTCGTGATGAGGAGAGCCAGGACGTTCTGGTCGGGGCGGGCGAAGCGTTCGAGGCGGGCGATGTCGGAGACGAACCCGAGGCGGGCCAGGTCAGGGGCTGAGCGGGACTTCAGCGCGTACTGCTTCGGGGTGGCTCCGGCGGTGCCGGTCCACTTCGCCGTGCGGTACTTGAACTCGATGGCTGTGTGGGTCGACGGGCCGGTGCCTTCCTTGCCGTACTTCCAGCCGCGACTGGATCCCGGGGGCCAGCTCCCACAGGACTCGGGCGAAGCTGTGCTGGAAGTCCGCTTCGGAGTGGAAGGCTGGGCGGTTCTGCTGAAGCCGGGCCATGACCTCGGTCAGCGGTACCTCGCCGGCTATCAGGGGCTCGGAAGTCATCGCGGCCCCCGTCCCGGACGGATGCCGCTGCTCTCGCTGATCTGTCCCGCGCATACTTCCCCCACCCGGCCCGGAGAACGAATCCATGGGGACGGGGGGCGACGGTAGCGCCGTCACGGGGGCCGTCTCAGGCGTTCCGCCCACCTGTACCCCTCGCGCCCCAGGAGCCGGTTTCCGCACTCGGCTCCCAAATGGCTCCCAAGACGCCCCCGGGAACGACTCAGGGCCCCGATCCTCGGAAGGATCAGGGCCCTGACCTGCTGCTATACCGTCGGGGTGGCGGGATTTGAACCCACGGCCTCTTCGTCCCGAACGAAGCGCGCTACCAAGCTGCGCCACACCCCGGTGCAACGTGGATTACTCTAGCGGACCCGGAGCCGGAGGCGAAATCCGGTTTCGGGGGCGGCCGGGGGGAGAACGCGGAGGCCCGTGCGGCAGCCCTAGGTGAGGGTGAGGAGGGTGGCCTCGGGGGGGCAGGCGAAGCGGACCGGGGTGAAGCGGTTGGCGCCGCAGCCCGCGGAGACGTGGAGGTAGGAGGTGGAGCCGGTGGCGGTGTGGGTGGAGAGCCCCTTGACCCGGTCGGTGTCGAGGTCGCAGTTGGTGACGAGGGCACCGTAGAAGGGGATGCAGACCTGGCCGCCGTGGGTGTGGCCGGCGAGGATCAGGGGGTAGCGGTCGGCGGTGAAGGCGTCCAGGACCCGGAGGTAGGGGGCGTGGACGAGGGCGAGGTTGAAGTCGACGTCGGGGTCGGGGCCGCCGGCGACGGCTGCGTAGCGGTCGCGCTTGATGTGCGGGTCGTCCAGGCCGGTGAGGCCGAGCACGGCCCCGTTGTCGAGCTTGAGCCGGCCGCGGGTGTTGCTCAGACCGACCCAGCCGGCCGCGTCGAAGGCGTCGCGCAGGTCGCCCCAGGGGTTGCGGATGACGCCGTGGGCGCTGGTGCTCTTGCCGTTGAGCCCGTGCTGGCCGCGGGCCTTCTCGACCAGATAGCGGCCGGGGTTGCGGAATTTGGGGCCGTAGTAGTCGTTCGAGCCGAAGACGTACGTGCCGGGGAAGCGGAGCAGGGGGCCGAGGGCGTCGAGTACTTCGGGGACGGCGGTGGGGTCGGAGAGGTTGTCGCCGGTGTTCACCACGAGGTCGGGGCGCAGCCCGGCGAGGGACTGCAACCAGCGGCGCTTCTTGGTCTGGCCGGAGACCATGTGGATGTCGGACAACTGGAGGATGCGGATCGGCCGCATTCCCTCCGGCAGCACCGGCACCTCCACCCGGCGCAGGCGGAAGGACCGCGCCTCGAAACCTGCCGCGTAAGCCACGCAGGCCGCGCCTGCCGCCGTCACACCGAGGGGGATTCCGTATCGCGCGCGCATGCGTCCATCGTGTCAGAGTCGGCATCCCAGGTGTGCCGCTGGTACGGCTGCGGTACGACGGTACGACGACTACGGGAAGACCTTAGACCGGACGCGGTACGGCCTTACGTCCGCCGGGGTACAGCCTTACGTCGAACGAGGGACGGCGTACGACAGGCATGCGACAGGCATGCGACAGGCGTACGACGAGGCGTACGGAGCCACCCCGATCGCGCGGGAGCAGCCGCTGCGAGGTCAATACGGCGCACCCGCCGCGCCGGGGTGCGAAAATCGCCCTATGACCACGACCCTCAAGCAGCGACTGCACGACGACCTGATCGCCGCGATGAAGAGCCGCGACGAGCTGCGCTCGGCCACGATCCGGCTGACCCTCAGCGCCGTCACGAAGGAGGAGGTGGCGGGCACCACGGCCCGGCAGCTCTCCGACGACGAGGTGCTGAAGGTGATCGCCCGGGAGGCGAAGAAGCGCCGGGAGGCCGCGGAGGCGTTCGCGCAGGGCGGCCGGGAGCAGTCCGCGCAGCGGGAGCGGGAGGAGGGCGAGGTGCTGGCCGAGTACCTGCCCAAGCAGCTGGACGACGCGGAGCTGGCAGGGATCGTACGGTCGGCGATCGAGGAGTCGGGGGC
>NZ_JACEGK010000574.1:0-4839 GCF_056859195.1 Streptomyces sp. NH27 | reverse complement strand
CACACCACCTCCCGGACCCACACCGGGACCCGCACCACCTCCCGGACCCACACCGGGACCCCCGTCCGCACCACCGCACCACCGCTCCGCGCGCCCCGGGGGACCGCGCCCACCGTCCCCGACCCACCTGCTCCCAGCGACATGGAGGCCATGCGGTGCACACCCTGCCGCAACAGCTGGCCAACGGGCTGTTCCTCGGCTCGATGTACGGGCTCATCGCCATCGGCTACACGATGGTGTACGGCATCGTCCAGCTCATCAACTTCGCCCACGGCGAGATCTTCATGACCGGCGCCTTCGGCGCGCTCACCGTATGGAACATCCTGCCGAACGGCATGAACATCTGGGCCGCACTGCCCCTGATGCTCGTCGGCGGCGCGATCGTCTCCATGCTCATAGCGGTAGGCGCCGAACGGTTCGCCTACCGGCCACTGCGCGGCGCACCCAGACTCGCGCCACTCATCACCGCGATCGGCCTCTCCCTCGCCCTCCAGCAGGCCATCTTCGTCTGGTACCCCGGCGCCGACAACGCCAAGAACTTCCCGCAACTCGGCACCCACCCGTACCACATCGGCTCCATAAGCATCCAGCGCAACGACATCTTCCTCGTCGTCGCCGCCGCGATCTGCATGATCGGCCTGGCCGCCTTCGTCCGCACCAGCCGCACCGGCCGCGCCATGCAGGCCACCGCGCAGGACCCGGACACCGCCCAGCTCATGGGCATCGACACCAACCGCATCATCGTGATCGCCTTCGCCATCGGCGGCCTGTTCGCCGCCGTCGCCGGTGTCGCCTTCGGCCTGAAGTACGGTCAGATCACCTACAACATGGGCTTCCAGGCCGGCCTGAAAGCCTTCACCGCCGCCGTCCTCGGCGGCATCGGGAACATCTACGGCGCCATGCTCGGCGGACTGGTCCTCGGCATCGCCGAAGCCTGTGCCACCGCCTACATCGCCAACATCCCCGGCATGCACCAACTCGGCGGCCAGGGCTGGGCCAACGTATGGGCCTTCGTCCTGCTCATCGTGGTCCTACTGGTCCGACCACAGGGCCTGTTGGGTGAACGCGTAGCGGACAGGGCGTGAGCCGGATGACCGACATTCCCACCACCGAGGCACCCCAGCCCGTACCGCTGGGCACCACCAACCCCGACGCGCCGCGCTCCGACTCCTTCGTCAGCCTGCCGCCGGGCGTCGCCCGCATCACGACCCTCGTCGGCGTCGTGGGCACCGTGGCGGCCACCTTCATGTCCTGGACCTACACCTCCGACTTCCCCGGCGACCTCACCGTCAACGGCTACCCCGGCGGCCTCCAGGTCATCACCCTCATCGGCGCCATCCTCACCGGCCTGCTCGCCCTCGGGGCGTTCGGCGTCAAGGGCCTGACCTGGCTGGTGCCCAACCGCTCGCCCAACGCCGTCCTGCTGCTGGCCGCCGGCACCTTCGCCACCACCTGGTACGCCGTCATCGCCATCGCGCAGGAACTCGGCGGCCTGGCCAACCTCGACCCCGGCGGCTTCGTCGCCGCCGTCGCCTCACTCATCCTGTTCGTCGGCGCCCTCGGCCTGCCCATCGACCGCCGGCCACTGGACGAAGCCAGCGCCGAGTACTACGAACTCGGCCGCCTCAGCGAGAACGGCGCCGCCCGCGGCTCCTACCGCTGGCTGCGCCAGGCCCGGCTCAACCACAGTGAGTTGTCGGTCCCCGACCCCGCCAGGGCACCCCTGTGGGTGCAGTACCTGACGATCGTCGTGGTCGCCGCGGCCGGCGTGAAGGTCCTCACCTACGGCCTCGCCACCGGCTACACCGAACTCTTCATCGGCTACCTGATCCTGGTCGTCTTCGCCCTGTGGGCGTTCAACGCCGCCGGACTCACCCGGCAGTTCTCCAAGATCACCACCGACCACCGGCCGTTCGCCATCGTGATGGGCA
Organism: Streptomyces sp. NH27; assembly: GCF_056859195.1. Classification (NCBI taxonomy): domain Bacteria; kingdom Bacillati; phylum Actinomycetota; class Actinomycetes; order Kitasatosporales; family Streptomycetaceae; genus Streptomyces; species Streptomyces sp. NH27. The sequence goes on along the minus strand of NZ_JACEGK010000574.1, from coordinate 2,908 downwards.
TCCTCGCCGCCATCGCCTACCCGTTCGTGCAGAACAACGAGCACTGGGCGAACCTCGGCGTCAACATCCTCATCTTCGGCACCGTCGCCCTCGGCCTGAACATCGTCGTCGGCCTCACCGGCCTGCTCGACCTCGGCTACGTCGCCTTCCTCGGCGTCGGCGCCTACGCCGCGGCCCTGGTCTCCGGCTCCGAGTACTCCATCTGGGCCGGCGTCCAATTCCCCTTCTGGGCCGCCGCCCTGACCGGCATGGCCGCATCGCTGATCTTCGGCGTCCTCATCGGCGCCCCCACCCTGCGGCTGCGCGGCGACTACCTGGCCATCGTCACCCTCGGCTTCGGAGAGATCTTCCGGATCGCCGTCAACAACCTCGACGGCGTCTCCGGCCCCAAGGTCACCAACGGCCCGAACGGCATCTCGCAGATCCCCGACCTGTCGGTCTTCGGTTACAACCTCGGCGACGCCCACAAGATGGGCTCCATCACCCTGGGCCGCTTCGCCAACTACTACCTGCTGATGCTCGTCATCACGGTGATCGTGGTACTCGTCTTCACCCGCGCCTCCGACTCCCGGATCGGCCGCTCCTGGATCGCCATCCGCGAGGACGAGACCGCCGCCACCGCCATGGGCATCAACGGCTTCCGGGTCAAGCTCATCGCGTTCGCGCTCGGCGCCTCGCTGGCGGGCCTGGCCGGCACTGTCAGCGCCCACGTCACCTACAGCGTCGTACCCAACCCCTACCAGTTCTCCGGCGCCGCACCGCCCAACTCCGCGTTCCTGCTCGCCGCAGTCGTCCTCGGCGGCATGGGCACCGTCACCGGACCCGTCCTCGGCGCGGCCCTGCTCTACCTCATCCCCGAGAAGCTCGGCTTCCTCCAGCGCTACGAACTCCTCGCGTTCGGCGTCACCCTCGTGCTCATCATGCGGTTCCGGCCCGAGGGCATCATCGCCAACCGCCGCCGCCGGCTGGAGTTCCACCAGGACGAAGCCCCGGCACCGGACGAAGCCCTGGTACCCGCACAGTCGGTCGTCGGTGACGACGGCACGGCCGCCGGCACGGCAGGGGCGTGAAGGACACCATGACCACGACGACCAGCACCTCCGCCGCCCCGGCGGCCACCCCCGGCAGCACACCACTGCTCCAGGCCAGCGGCGTCATCATGCGGTTCGGCGGCCTCACCGCCGTCCGCGACGTCAGCCTCACCGTCAACAGCGGCGAGATCGTCGGCCTGATCGGCCCCAACGGCGCCGGAAAGACCACCTTCTTCAACTGCCTCACCGGGCTGTACGTCCCCACCGAGGGCTCCGTCAGCTACAAGGGCACCGTCCTGCCGCCCAAGCCCCACCTGGTCACCAAGGCAGGCGTCGCCCGCACCTTCCAGAACATCCGGCTGTTCGCCAACATGACCGTGCTGGAGAACGTCCTGGTCGGCCGGCACACCCGCACCCGGGAGGGCCTGCTCTCCGCCCTCATCCGCGGACCCGGCTACCACAAGGCCGAAGCCCGCTCCCGCGAACGGGCCATGGAACTGCTCCAGTTCACCGGCCTCGCGGCGAAGGCCGACCACCTCGCCCGCAACCTCCCCTACGGCGAACAGCGCAAGCTGGAGATCGCCCGCGCGCTCGCCAGCGAACCCGGGCTGCTCCTGCTCGACGAGCCCACCGCGGGCATGAACCCGCAGGAGACCCGGACCACCGAGGAACTGGTCTTCGCCATCCGGGACCAGGGCATCGCCGTCCTCGTCATCGAGCACGACATGCGGTTCATCTTCAACCTCTGCGACCGCGTCGCCGTCCTCGTCCAGGGCCAGAAACTGGTGGAGGGCACCTCCGAGGTCGTCCAGAGCGACGAACGCGTCATCGCGGCGTATCTGGGCGAACCGTTCGAGGCGGAGGAGACCCCGACCCCGACCCCGACTCAGGAGTTGGAGTTGGAGCCGGAGCCAGAGCCGGCGCCGGAGTCGGAGCCGGCGCCCCAGACCGAATCGGAGCCCGAGCCCCGGTCCGAAGCCGATGCCGAAGCCGACGCAGGAACCGGAGCGGAACCCGCCGCCGAACCCGCCGCCGGGGCCGACCCGGACCCGGAGCCCGGTACCGGCGCGCACGAGCAGGAGAACGACCGATGACCGCACTGCTCGAAGTAGAGGACCTCCGGGTCGCCTACGGCAAGATCGAAGCCGTCAAGGGCATCTCCTTCTCGGTCGAAGCCGGTCAGGTCGTCACCCTCATCGGCACCAACGGCGCCGGCAAGACCACCACCCTGCGCACCCTCAGCGGCCTGCTCAAGCCGATCGGCGGGCGGGTGACGTTCGACGGCAAGGTGCTCAGCCGGGTCCCCCCGCACAAGATCGTCGCCCTCGGCCTCGCCCACTCCCCGGAAGGCCGGCACATCTTCCCCCGGCTCAGCATCGAGCAGAACCTGCTGCTGGGTGCCTTCCTCCGCAGGGACACCGCCGGCATCACCAAGGACGTCGAGCGCGCCTACGAGCTCTTCCCGATCCTCGGCGAACGCCGTAAACAGGCCGCGGGCACCCTCTCCGGCGGCGAGCAGCAGATGCTCGCCATGGGCCGCGCCCTGATGTCGCAACCCAAGCTGCTCATGCTCGACGAACCCTCCATGGGCCTCTCGCCGATCATGATGCAGAAGATCATGTCCACCATCGTCGAGCTGAAGTCCCAGGGCACCACCATCCTGCTCGTCGAGCAGAACGCCCAGGCGGCCCTCTCCCTCGCCGACCAGGCCCACGTCATGGAGATCGGCAACATCAAGATCTCCGGCACCGGCCAGGACCTCCTCCACGACGAGGGCGTCCGCAAGGCCTACCTCGGCGAGGACTGACCCACGACGCGACACCGATGACAACCCGCATGGGTAAGGCCCGCACTCCAGGAGTGCTGTCTCTTATACA
>NZ_JACEGK010000573.1:0-4846 GCF_056859195.1 Streptomyces sp. NH27 | reverse complement strand
CCCGTACGAAGGGTGCCGGGTCCGGCCCGGGCCGTTGTGGGGGGCCCGCCACCGATAGGGTGCGCGAAGACGTGTTGCCGTATTCCAGGAGCGTGAAGCCATGAGCGTTGTGCACCCCGCCGGAGGCGAACCCGGGGCCGCGCACTCGTGGCCGGACGTCCTCGGTGCCCTTATCCGCCGTGACGACCTCAGCTCTGCGGAGACCGCGTGGGCGATGAACTCGATCATGAGCGGCGAAGCCACCGACGCACAGATCGCCGGCTTCGCGGTGGCGCTGCGCAGCAAGGGCGAGACGGTCGCGGAGATCGCCGGACTGGTCGAGGCGATGTACGCGCACGCGACGACGATCGAGGTGCCGGGCCCGACCGTGGACGTGGTCGGCACCGGCGGCGACCGGTCGAACTCCGTGAACATCTCCACGATGTCGGCGATCGTGGTGGCCGGCACCGGCGCGCGGGTGGTGAAGCACGGCAGCAGATCGGCGTCGTCGAAGAGCGGCGCGTCCGACGTGCTGGCGGCGCTCGGCGTCAACCTCGACCTCGCGCCGCAGCGGGTCGCCGAGGTGGCGCAGGAAGTGGGCATCACCTTCTGCTTCGCCGTCAGGTTCCACCCGGCGTTGCGTCATGTGGCCACCGCCCGGAGCGAGTTGGGGGTGGCGACGCCGTTCAACTTCCTCGGCCCGCTGACCAACCCGGCCCGGGTGAAGGCGCAGGCGACCGGTGTCGCGGATCTGCGGATGGCGCCGATCCTCGCCGGGGTGCTCGCCGAACGCGGCTCGTCCGCGCTGGTGTTCCGCGGTGACGACGGCCTGGACGAGCTGACCACCACCGCGACCTCGCAGGTGTGGGTGGTCGGGGACGGCAAGGTCGAGCACACCGGCTTCGACCCGCGGGACGTCGGCCTGGAGTTGGTGCGGGTGGAGGCGCTGCGTGGCGGCGAGGCCACGTACAACGCGGACGTGGCCCGGCGGCTGCTCGCCGGTGAGCGCGGGCCGGTGCGGGACGCGGTGCTGCTCAACTCCGCCGCCGCGCTGACCGCGTTGACGCCCGCGGACGGCGGCACGCTGGAGGAGCGCATCTCCAGGGGCCTGGCGCGGGCCGCGGAGTCGATCGACTCGGGCGCGGCCGAGGCCGTGCTGGAGCGGTGGGTGGCGGCCACCCGGGCGTGAGACGCGGCACGGGCCCGAACGCCGGAACGTACGCGGACGCGTACAGCCGGTGGGCGTATATCCGGGCATATCGGTGCGAAGTATGAAGGCGCGGGTGTGAGGTGCCGTCCACTTCCCGGACGGCACCTTGCGCCCGCGTCGCCGTATGGCAGAATCCTGTTCCAGGTCACGAGTGACAGCGCAAAGGCCCCGGCTCGCTGTCCGGCAACCCTCCGTCCGAGGCGGGGTGCCCCGGGTGATGACCAGGCTGTGATGCAGCGAGGCTCACAGCAAGCCGGACTTGGGAGTTCTTTCATGAGCAAGCGAATGCGTTAGGGCCAGTCGGCCCCGGTTCTGCAACCAGCAATTCCGCCCGATCACCATGCTCCGCGCCGCCCGCGCAGCCGCTTTCGGCTGCCGCTTCGTGGTGCTTTCGCCTGCCTTCCGCCGGGAGTTCGCCTTGACTGTCACCACCAGCACCACTGGTACCACCGCCGACGCCGCCCGCAGCGCCATCGGCACCGCCGCCACCGACTGCCCGACCTGTACGCCCGCTCCGCTGCCCGTGCTCGGCCGGGATGTGCGGGTGCCGCTCGTCACCGGTGGGGAAGTGGGGTACGCCGCGCTCGACTACGCCGCCAGCGCCCCCGCCCTGCAGCGGGTGTGGGACGACGTCGCCGCCTACGCGCCCTACTACGGCAGCGTGCACCGCGGCGCCGGCTACCTGTCGCAGCTGTCCACCGACCTGTTCGAGCAGAGCCGCGAGACCGTCGCGGAGTTCCTCGGCTGCCGGCCGGACGACGAGCTGATCTTCACCCGCTCCACCACCGACTCGCTCAACCTGCTGGCCGCCGCCCTCCCGGCCGGCACCCGCGTCTTCGTCTTCGACACCGAGCACCACGCCGCCCTGCTGCCCTGGCAGCGTGCCGACGGCGCGCAGGTCGAGTACCTGCCCGCCCCGCGCACCCCGGAGCAGGCCGTCGCCTCCCTCGACGTGGCGCTGCACGGCGCCCCGAAGGGCCCGAAGCTGGTCTGCGTGACCGGCGCGTCCAACGTCACGGGCGAGATCTGGCCGGTACGGGAACTGGCCGCCGCCGCACACCGGCACGGCGCGCGGATCGTGCTCGACGCCGCCCAACTCGCCCCGCACCACCCGGTGGACATCACCGCGCTCGACGTCGACTGGGTCGCCTTCTCCGGGCACAAGCTCTACGCGCCCTTCGGCGCCGGGGTGCTGGCCGGCCGGGCCGACTGGCTGCAAGACGCGCGGCCGTACCTCGCGGGCGGCGGGGCCACCCGCAAGGTCGCGCGCTCCGGCGACGGGCTGTCCGTCGAGTGGAACTCCGGCACTGCCCGGCACGAGGCAGGTTCGCCCAACGTGATCGGCGCGTACGCCATCGCGTCCGCGTGCAAGGCGCTCACCGAGGCCGGCTTCGACTCCCTTGTCACCCGTGAGCGTGAACTGCTCGCCCGGCTGCGGGACGGGCTCGCCGAGCTCCCCGAGGTCCGCGTGCTCTCCCTCTTCGGGTCCGGCTCCGCCCGGGTCGGCGTGCTCTCCTTCGTCGTCCGCGGCTGGAACTCCTCGCACTTCGCGGCCGCGCTCTCGGCGGAGTACGGGATCGGGGTGCGGGACGGGCTGTTCTGCGCGCACCCGCTGGTGCGGACCCTGCTCGACACGGAGCCGGACGAGCCGGGGGAGTGCGGGGCGCCCGACGCCGCGCCCGGCGAGCGCTCACTCAACGCCGTGCGGGTCAGCTTCGGGGCGGGCACGCCCGAGGAACACATCGATCGGTTCCTCGGTGCCGTGCGGACCCTCGTCCGCGACGGCGCCGCGTGGCGCTACCGCACGGAAGCCGGGCGGTGCGTGCCCGTACGGTGACGGGACCGCTCGGGTTGCCCGGTCCCGTGAGTTCCCGGACCTCGCGGTGGCACTGCGTGCGGGCTGCTACGAGTCGAGCCCGATGGAGAACGCGGCCTCCAGGTCGTGCTGGGAGTACGTGCGGAACGCGACGTGCGTGTCGGTCACTTCCACCCCCGGGATCTTGGAGATCTGCCCGGGGATGATGTCCGCGAGATCGTCATGGCGGGCGACCCGGACCAGCGCGACGAGGTCGTACGTCCCGGTGACCGAATACACCTCGCTGACGTGATCCAGCGAAGCGATCGACTCGGCGATCTCGGGGATCTGGTCCACTGAGGTCTTGATGAGCACGATCGCGGTGATCACGGCTGGACGTCTCCTTGGGTGGGTCCGATGACGACGCTCACCTTACGCCGTGGCCGGTAGCAGGCCCATGCGCACAGGAACCCGAGGGCGAAGCCGACCACGTGGGCGAGGTAGGCGACGCCGGGGCCGCCCTGCGCGGTCTGGGCGGCGAGCCACTGGAGGACGAACCAGAAGCCGAGCACGACCCAGGCGGGGAACCGTAGCGGTACGAAGAAGAGGAAGGGGAAGAGGCTGGTGACGCGGGCCTTGGGATAGAGGTAGAGGTAGGCGCCGAGGGCACCGGAGATCGCCCCGGAGGCGCCGACCAGGCTCTGCGTGTCGTTGGTGTTGGCGAAGGCGAAGCCGTACGTGGCGAGGTAGCCGGCCGCGAGGTAGAAGAGGGCGAAGCGGACCCGGCCCATGCGGTTCTCGACGTTGTCGCCGAAGACGTAGAGGAAGAGCATGTTGCCGATCAGGTGCAGCCAGCCGCCGTGCACGAACATTGAGGTGAGCACGGACAGGAACGGCACCTTGGTGAACGCGCCCGGGGTGTGGCAGCCGGTCGGCAGGTCGAGCTGGTCGACCGGGATCCGGCCGTGGAACAGCTCGCTGGGGATGACGCCCCAGCGGTCGAAGTACACCGCCTGCGCGCACTGGAGCGCGTGCCCGCTGCCGTAGAGCCGGACGAAGCCGGAGAGCGGGCTGAGGAGGAACACCGCGGTGCAGATGCCGATGAGCGTGTAGGTCACGACCGGCGGGCGGCGGACCGGGTTCTTGTCGTACACCGGGATGACCATGCACTGATCATGACGGAACGGGACCAACCGGCAAGGACCGCCTCGCCGCAGCGCGCCGGACCTCCGAGGCCGTAGGGTGACCGGGGCACACACGCCCTTCGCGATGGGTATGGGTGAGCCATAGTCCGCCCAGTAGACGCACCGAGACGAGAAGAGGTGCGGAGCCGATGACGGTTCCCCTGCCGACCGCGACCACCCGGTGGCGCTGCACGCTGTGCGGCAACCTGACCAGGTTCGATGTCACCCGGTCGACCCGCGTTGTCGAGTACATCCACCTCGACCTGGGCGGTGAGCCGCGTACCGAGGAGACCGAGGTGCTCGGCGAGACCGTGGAGTCCGTGCGCTGCCGCTGGTGCAACGCGGTGGACCAGGTCGAACTGGTGGACCGCCCCGGCAAGGACGTGACGGACGGTTCCGTACCGGGTTGAGCTCTGTTACGGGGACAATGGAAGTAGCAGGCGGCGGCCGGAGGGATCGAAGGGGGCCGGGAGGGCGCCGAGGAACCCGACAGGAGTGACTGGTGGATGGTAACGGCGGCCTACCGCTGCCCGACGAGGAGAGCGGGCCGGGCGCCGGAGCGGCGCGGGGCGCCGAGCCGGTGCGGCACGCCGTGCCCGCGGACGGCAGTGCGCCCGCCGACCGTGCCGGCCCGGCCGACGACGCCGGCCCGGCCGAGCCCTCCGCCGAGCCTGATCC
>NZ_JACEGK010000572.1:0-4860 GCF_056859195.1 Streptomyces sp. NH27 | reverse complement strand
GCAGGGCCGCTTGCGCATCTCCATCACATAGTCGTACGGCGCGCCGGCGGACTCGGCGGCGTCCGCGAGTTCGCCGAGGTAGCGGGCGGAGGGCAGGCCGCCCTCGTAGTCGTTGAGGACGTACAACCAGGCCGCCTCGTCGCCGTCGAGGGTGTGCACGCGCAGGGTCGTACGCCGGTAGATGCTCAGCGGTACGCCCTCCCACCGGTCCATGGACTCCTCGTCCACTTCGGCGATGTCGTACAACCCGATGAACACCTGGTGGCCCGGCGCCTCCACGACCGTGGCCAGCGCGCCCTCCCAGCCCATCTGCTCGCCGCCGAACGTCAGTCGCCACCCGTCGAGCCACCCGGTGCCGCGCAGCGGGGAGTGCGGGGCGCGGCGCGTCATCAGCCGCGCGTCGAGGTTGCTTGCGTAGGCGGCGTAGAGCGACATGGACACGAGAGTACGGGAGCGGGGTTCGCGCGGCGTAAGGAGCGGACGCCGCGTCCGTGTGCGACCCGGCCCGCCGACGTCCCCGCCGGGAGTCGGGCGGCGTCCCGGGCGCACCCGCGGCGCCACCTGCGACGTCGCCCACTTTCGTACGGCCGGGGGTCGGCCGCTGTCCGCGTCGCCGTTCGTGTCGCGGGGCCCGGCGCGGGGCCCGGCGCAGTCCTGCCGCAGTTCCGCCGCGGTCCTGCCACGCTTCCGCCGCGGTCCCGTCGGGCCGTATCACCACCCTGTCGCCGTACGGGCAGGACCCTGGCGGCGAGCGCTTGGCACGTGCGGGACAATGGGGTACGTGACTCGGATCGTGATCATCGGTGGCGGACCTGGCGGCTACGAAGCTGCGCTCGTAGCGGCGCAGCTCGGCGCGGAGGTGACCGTCGTGGACACCGACGGCCTGGGCGGGGCGTCGGTGCTGACCGACTGCGTACCGTCCAAGACCCTCATCGCCACGGCCGAGGTGATGACGACGTTCGACTCCTCGTACGAGGAACTGGGCATCATCGTCGCCGACGACACGCCACCGCTGGAGCGTTCGTCCCGGGTGGTCGGGGTGGACCTCGGCAAGGTGAACCGCCGGGTGAAGCGGCTCGCGCTCGCCCAGTCGCACGACATCACCGCGGCCGTGACCCGGGCCGGCGCCCGGGTGATGCGCGGCCGCGGCCGGCTGGAGGGTTGCCCGACCGCCGAGGGCACCCGCTGTGTCGTGGTCGAGGCCGCCGACGGCAGCAGCGAGCGGCTGACCGCCGAGGCGGTGCTGATCTCGACCGGGGCCCGCCCGCGCGAGCTGGAGGACGCGCTGCCCGACGGCGAGCGCATCCTGAACTGGACCCAGGTCTACAACCTCGACGAGCTGCCGGAAGAACTGATCGTGGTCGGTTCCGGCGTCACCGGCGCGGAGTTCGCCGGCGCCTACCAGGCGCTCGGCTCCCGGGTCACGCTCGTCTCCTCCCGCGACCGGGTACTGCCGGGCGAGGACCCGGACGCCGCCGCCGTCCTGGAGGACGTCTTCCGCCGCCGCGGCATGAACGTGATGGCCCGCTCCCGCGCGCAGTCCGTGAAGAGGGTCGGCGACCGCGTCGAGGTGGCGCTCGCCGACGGCCGGATGATCAGCGGCACGCACTGCCTGATGGCGGTCGGCGCGATCCCCAACACCGGCGGGATGGGCCTGGAGGAGACCGGCGTCAAGCTCACCGACTCCGGGCACATCAAGACCGACAAGGTCTCCCGCACCAGCGCCCCGGGCGTCTACGCGGCCGGCGACGTCACCGGCATCTTCGCGCTCGCCTCGGTCGCCGCGATGCAGGGGCGGATCGCGATGTACCACTTCCTCGGCGACGCGGTGGCCCCGCTCAACCTCAAGACCGTCTCCTCCAACGTCTTCACCGACCCGGAGATCGCCACCGTCGGCTACACCCAGGCCGACATCGACGCCAAGCGGATCGAGGCCAACGTCGTCAAGCTCCCGCTGCTGCGCAACCCGCGGGCGAAGATGCAAGGGGTCCGCGACGGCTTCGTCAAGCTCCTCTGCCGCCCGGGCACCGGCATCGTGGTCGGCGGCGTCGTCGTCGCCCCCAAGGCGAGCGAGCTCATCCACCCCATCTCGATCGCCGTCGACAACAGCCTCACCGTCGAGCAGATCGCCAACGCCTTCACCGTCTACCCCTCCCTCTCCGGTTCCATCGCCGAGGTCGCCCGCCAGCTCCACACCCGCAAAACCGGCCACGGCGGCTGAAGTCCCCTTCACCCAGCGTCACATGTCGGTCGCGGCTGTCCCGATTCCGTAACACGCTGCCACGACCACGCCCTCCCGGGCTCCCGTTCCCCTACGGTGACAACCACATTGCGAACACGGGGGGTGCCGCATGGGGCAGAAGACGGGTGATCCAGGCGATCCGGGCGAAACGCCCGAGCAACTGAAGCAGCGCGCAGGCGACTTGCGGGACTGCGCGCGCACGGCCCGCAAGCTCGCGGGATCGCTGGGGCCGTATCTGGACAACGCGGTCGGTCAGGCCGAGTCCAAGATCTGGCAGGGGCCGTACGCCACGACTACCACCGCGATGCTCGTCTCCCGCAAGTCCACGCTCCACCAGATGACATCCGACCTCGTCGCCGACGCCTCCCGCTGGGACACCGAGGCGCAGGCGCTGGAGGACCAGGCGGCGGCGAAGAAGAAGCAGCAGTCCGCAAAGGGGGGGCGGTTGATGGAGTTCGCCGGGTTCGACACCGAAAAGATCGACGTGCTGGCCGGCGATCTGAAGAAGGCGAGCCAGGGCGCGGGTCCCCTGCACCGCCAGATCGCGGTCGTTCTGACCCGAGCCGACGGCCTCCTCAAGGGCAGCAAGCCGGTCACCACCAGCACCTTGCTCCAGCCGCTCGTCGGCGATCTGACGGGCGGCCTCTTCTTCGGCGGCTACCGCTGCATGCCGGGCACCCTGACCCGTGAACTCGACGACACCCAGGCGTCGATGAAGCGCCGCTGCGCCCAACTCGGCAGTGTGAAGACGCTCGTCGACGACGGCTACGGCGTCGACCCGTCGCTCTACTTCGACGACGAGAAGGCGCCGGACGAGAAGAAGATCAACGCTGCGCTGACCGACCTCGCCGAGCTGAACGGCAAGAACGCCGGTGACACCGACCGCCGTTCGGACCTGGAACGGATCAAGCGCGATCTCGACGGTCTCACCCCGACCGAGCTCGACGCCTTCCTCGACAAGGTTCCGGCCGGCGACCTCGCCCACTTCGACGACGTGGCCACCCACACCGGCAACAGTGGCATCTGGCCCTTCCAGCACTCCAACGGCCTTCCCTCGGGCGAGTACCGCGACTTCACCAGCTCCCTGCTGAAGAAGGCGGGCCCCACGCACTGGCCCAAGATCGAAGCGGCCTTCCCGGTCCAGCCGGGCTTCGACACGACGGACGCGTGGCTGGAGGGGCAGAACTCCCGGCAGGAACAGGGCGTCCACGGCATGCACTACGGCATGCCGCAGGACCCGTTGTTCAAGACGCCGGGCGCGATAGACGCGTCCGGCGTCAAGCAGAACCCCAACGGCACGGTGAACGTGCGGATCTGGGACAAGGACGGAAACCTGCACCGGGTCACTGTCACCCCCGACATTCCGCTGGCCGGTGACAACACCCCCGTGTCCGCCTACGGCGCGCACGAGAGCCGGCCCGCCTACTACGAGAAGGCGTTCGCCCTGATGTATGCGGGTGACACGGGCGGCGCCCCGGACGACCATCAGGGCGACCCGCTCTACGACCGGGCCGAACAGGGCGACTACGGCGCGACCGAGTGGGACTTCACCGACAAGGCACCGCCCTACGTCACCGGTAGCAAGTCCAAGGCGATCGGCGACGGCTTCGACGGCGTCAAGAAGGCATATCAGTCGCACCATCCGGTCATCGGGGCGACCCCGTCCGACGACGAGCTCAAGAAGAACCTCGACCCGAGCTGGGACGGGAACTATGTCACGCGGCACGTCTACTACGTGAAGGGGTTCGATACTCAGGGCAACATGCTTCTCGGTAACCCTTGGGGGCCAGGCAATGACGTCACGGTCACCCCGGAGCAGTACAAGGAGTACTTCGAGACTCCGCAGCAACTCCAGGTGGGCAAGTGATCTTCTCCCGGTCGAACGCGGTGCGGGGGCTCGGCCTGGTCTGCTGCTGCCTGCTGCCCGCCGGTTGCGGCTCCTCGGGTGGGGGCCCCGGTCACCCGTCCTCCCCGGCTTCCACGACGCCGGTGGCCGTGGACAAGGGGCCGCAGTGCGTGGGGGATGGCGCCGTCAAAGGGCTGCACCTGTTCAGCCTGGCCGCGACAGCGCTGCCGGGCGGAGCGAGCGTGACGTACACCGAAGGACACTCCGACGGCACCCACCGCACTGCGGAGTTGACAACCGGCTCCACTCGGCTGACCGTGCAGCCCGCGCAGCGAGTCGACCTGGGTGGCCGTACGTACACCGTCGCTCAGATCTGTACCTACCGCGTCGTGCTGACCGGTCCTGGGCTGCACGCGCCCACTGAAGGGGGAGGGCAAATGACCGACTGGCCGATGACCCGGGACGGCATGCTGTCGCTGGCCTGGCACACGCCCAACAGCAGTACCGGGGGTGATCAGGTGGTGGTCACCGACATCAAGTCCGGCCCGCTGCGGTGCGCCGTCCACGTCGTGCACGACAGCCGACCCGCCGGCACATTCCGCGACGTGCCGGTGGGCGGCACGATCGAGTTCGCCGGCCGGCTGTGGAAGGTGGCACACATCGACACGGGAAGCATGGATGGCTCCGTCGCCTCGAAGGACTTCAAGCCGGGCCACGTCGAACTCCAGGAACTCGGGGACGCATAGCGTGGGTTGGCGGGGGTGGGGCACGT
>NZ_JACEGK010000571.1:0-4865 GCF_056859195.1 Streptomyces sp. NH27 | reverse complement strand
GCCCAGCACCACCCGGTCCACGTCGAGGAGGGCGACGGCGCCCCGGGCGGCCTGGCCGATACGGGCGGCGGCGGTACGGATGACGTCGCACGCGGCGGGGTCGCCGCGCCGGGCGGCCCGGCACAGCAGCTTCCAGTCCGCGTGCACGGACTCCTCGGCGAGGGCGATCCCGAGCCGCTCGGCGGCCGAACGGCCGTGCCGCTCGCGTAGATCGACCAGCACCGCGGACGGACTGACGTACGGGCCGAGGCAGTTGGCGCCGCCGCAGTGGCAGATCCGGTCGCCGGATTCGACGGCCATGTGCCCGAACTCGCCCGCATTGCTCGAATCCCCGTGCAGCACCGTGTTGTTGAGCACGATGCCGGCACCGATGCCGGTGCCGAGGTAGATGAACAGGAAGCTGCCGGCCCGGGCCCGGCCGCCGATCCAGCGTTCGCCTATGGCCGCGGCGGTCGCGTCGTTGTCCATCGCCACCGGCATCCCGGTGGCGGCGCCGAACATCTTGAGCAGCGGCACCCGGCCCCACCCGGGGAAGTTCGGCGGGAGCACCACGTCGCCGGCGGTGCCGTCGATCGGGCCGGGCGTGGCGATGCCGGTGCCCAGCAGCCGGGCCGGGTCCACCCGGGTCCTGGCGGTGAGCCGCTGCGCGGCGGCGGCGACCCGGGCCACCACGTCCGCCGGCTCGCCGGGGTGGACGAGCTTGACCCGGCGCGAGGCCAGCACCTCCCCGGCCAGGTCGACCACGACGATCACCGCGGCGTCCGGATCGAGTTGCACCCCGACCGCGAAGGCCCCGTCGGCGCGCGGCGAGAGCAGGGTACGTCGCTTGCCGCCGCTGGAGGGGGCGTGCCCGGACTCCGTGATCAGGCCGGCCGCCAGCAGCCGGCGCACCACGTTGGAGACGGTCTGGCTGGTCAACCCGGTCAGCGGGGCCAGTTCGACCCGGCTGACCTGCCCCGCGGTCCGGATCGCGTCCAGGATCACGGCCTGGTTGTAGCCCGCCACCCGGGGCAGGTTGGTTCCACCCTGCGTCACCGCGTCACGTCCTCTCCTCGCCGCGTCACGCCTCCCGGCCGCGTCGCTACGTAACCGCGTCACCGCGCAACGCGTCCCGCTCGCGTCACCACGTGCTGCCCCGCGCTCGCGCCCAAGACCGGTTCCGCGCCCAAGTCCACATTCCGCTTAGGCCCCGCCGCACTCCCCCGTCCTCCCGCGCACACGCCGCCGACAAGCCCGAGCGCACGCCGCCGATGAGCCCCCGAACGCCCGTCGATCCGCCTCGCCGCGCGCCCCGAGTCCGCTTCCGCACCCCCCGACGGCGGGAAGTTTACATGTCAGAAGCGTTGACTTACTCCATCCATTGGATTTAGCTTCGCCGACAACCAGGGCGCCGTCCGCCCTGGTTGCCATGGGGTTTCTCGTTGGGGCCGCTCCTTGGCACACCCGTATCCCGCACCCGTCCCGCGCCCGTCAACAGCGGTCGCGGGCCCCGTTCGGGTACTCCTACCGGAGGTTGAGCGTGCGCACGAGACTCACCGTTGCCACCGGCATCGCCGTTGTCACCGCAGTGCTGGCCGCGACCGCGTCGGGCTGCGGTTCCGGTTCCGGCAGTTCGGGAAAAACGATCAAGGTCGTTTACCAGAAGCAGCTGAACAGCAGCAACACGGTGCAGCCGAACTTCCTGGCCGCCCAGGTCAAGGCGTTCGAGAAGGCGAACCCCGGCACCACGGTCAAACTCGTGCCCGTCACGGCGAGCGAGAACGACTACTACACGAAGATCCAGCTGATGATGCGCTCCCCCGTGACCGCGCCCGACCTGGTCTACGAGGACACCGCCACCATCAACTCCGATGTGGCCAGCGGTTATCTGAAGCCGCTGGACAGCTACCTGGCGACGTGGAAGGACTGGAGCCAGTACGCGGCGGCGTCCAAGGCCGCGATGAAGTACGCCAAGGACGGCAAGACCTACGGCGTCCCGGACAACACCGACACCCGCGGCATCTGGTACAACAAGACGCTCCTCAAGCAGGCCGGAATAGCCCTGCCGTGGCAGCCCAAGACCTGGGCCGACGTGCTCACCGCGGCCCGCACCATCAAGGCCAAGGTGCCCGGGGTCACCCCGATGAACCTCTACACCGGCACCGCCGGCGGCGAGCAGTCCTCGATGCAGGGCTTCGAGATGCTGCTGTACGGCACGGCGGCCGGCGGCGACTCGCTCTACGACGCGGCGCAGCAGAAGTGGGTGGTGGGCAGCTCCGGCTTCAAGGACGCGCTCAACTTCCTGCACACCGTCTACAGCGAGAACCTCGGCCCGAAGGTGCAGACGGCGCTCGGCGTCAACATCGGCGCCCAGGTCGGCACCGAAATGATCCCGCAGGGCAAGCTCGCCATCGACATCGACGGCTCCTGGATGCCCAACAACTGGATCCGCACCGGCCCGAAGCCGTGGCCGCAGTGGGAGACCACGATGGGCGAGACCGCGATGCCCACACAGAACGGGCAGGGCAAGGGCAAGATCAGCATGTCCGGCGGCTGGGCCTGGTCGATCCCGGCGAAGGCGAAGAACACCGATCTCGCCTGGAAGTTCCTCCAGTCGCTGGAGACCGAGTCGGCCTCGGCGCAGTGGAACAACGTCAACGCCACCATCCCGGTCCGCCAGGACGTCGCCGCCGACCCGAAGTACCTCAAGGCGCTGCCCACCAACGAGTTCCTGAGCTCGCTGGTCGCCGACACCTACTACCGGCCCGGCGTGCCCGCGTACACGCAGGTCTCGACCGCGATCCAGAAGGCGATGGAGTCGGTGACCACCGGTCAAGCGTCCGTCGACAAGGCCGCAAGTACGTTCGACAACGATGTCAAGTCCGCGGTCGGCTCGGGCAACACCGTCCAGGGCGCGCAGTGACCTCGTCCACCGCCCCCGCCGCCGGCCGCAGGGGAGCCGGCGGCGGCAAGGCCGACCGGACACCCCTGCCCGCCCCGCTGGCCGGACTACTGCGCGGCCTGCCGGTACTGCCGTCCGTGGTGCTGCTGGCGGTGTTCCTCGCCGGGCCGATCGGGTACTGCGTCTACTACGCCTTCACCGACATGCAGCTCACCGGCGCGTCGGGTACCCACTTCACCGGACTGCACAACTTCTCCCGCGCCTTCGGCGACCCCGACTTCACCAACGCGGTCGAGCTGACCTTGATGTTCGTGGTCGGCTCGGCGGTGATCGGGCAGAACACGCTGGGGCTGGCGCTGGCGGTGCTGATGGAGAAGGCGTCCAAGCCGGTGCGGTCCTTCACCAGCGCCGTGGTGATCTCCGCCTGGGTGCTGCCGGAGGTGGTGGCCGGCTATCTGATGTACGCGTTCTTCTTCCAGCAGGGCTCGCTCAACGCGATCCTGCACTTCCTGCACCTGCCGCAGCAGAACTGGCTCTACACGCTGCCGATCCTGGCGGTGTGCCTCGCCAACGTGTGGCGCGGCACGGCGTTTTCGATGCTGGTGTTCTCCGCGGCGCTCGGTGACGTGCCGCGCGAGCTGGTGGAGGCCGCGGAGGTGGACGGCGCGAATCCGTGGCAGCGGCTGTGGCGGGTGACGCTGCCGGTGATCCGCCGCTCGATCCTGACCAACCTGATGCTGATCACGTTGCAGACGCTGTCGGTCTTCGGCCTGATCTACACGATGACCCGGGGTGGCCCGGGCAACAAGACCGAGACGCTGCCGATCTTCATGTACCAGCAGGCGTTCCAGAACAGCCTGATCGGCTACGGGACCGCCATCGCGCTCGTACTGCTGGTGGTGGGCGCGCTGTTCTCGACGGTCTACATCCGGATGCTCAAAGTCGATGAGGGCTGACGAGCGAGATCCCGCAGTGGCCGGCCGACGAAGGAGGCCGTCCGCGGAGGGAACGAGGAGGAAGACCGGCCAATGAAGAGGAGAACCAAGGTGGAGGAGAACTGATGGCCGTCACCGACAGTCCGCCGATCGCGGCGGCGCCGGCTGCGGACCGTACGCGTCCCGGGCGCTCCCGGCGGAACCGGGCGCGGGCCGGCCGCGGCACGATCAATGTCGTCCTGCTGCTGTTCTCGGTGCTGTACCTGGTGCCGCTGCTGTGGATGGTGCTGGCGTCGTTCAACGCGCACGCCTCGTTCAAGCTGTCGGTGCCGTCGCCGACCACCGCCAACTTCCGCCATGTGCTCACCTACGACACGACGTTCCGCCCGATGCTCAACGGCCTGCTGCTGTGCGGCGGCGGCACCCTGGTCTGCGTGGTGTGCTCGATCCTGGCCGCCTACCCGCTGTCCCGGTTCCGCTCGCGGCTGCGCCGGCCGTTCCTGTACACCATCCTGTTCAGCACCGGGTTGCCGATCACCGCGGTGATGATCCCGGTCTACAGCATGTTCGTGCAGGTCAACCTGATCGACTCGATGCCGGCCACCACGCTCTTCCTGGCCGCGTCGGCGCTGCCGTTCGGGATCTGGCTGATGAAGAACTTCATGGACGGGGTGCCCGTGGTGCTGGAGGAGGCGGCCCGGATCGACGGCGCCAACTCCATGCAGGTGCTGTGGCGGATCGTGCTGCCGCTGATGTGGCCGGGCGTGATCGTCGTGACGATCTTCACCTTCATCAGCATGTGGGGGAACTTCTTCGTCCCCTTCATCCTGCTGCTGACCCCGGAGAAGCTGCCCGCCTCGGTGAGCGTCTTCAACTTCCTCAGCGCGCACGACTACACGCAGTACGGGCAGCTCTCCGCGTTCTCGATCCTGTACTCGATTCCCGTCGTGATGCTCTACCTGGTGCTCGCCCGCCGGCTGGGCGGCGGCTTCGCGCTCGGCGGCGCGCTCAAGGGCTGACCCGCACCCGCCCCCGCCACACCCGATCGC